>JAADFF010000070.1 GCA_013153035.1 Dictyoglomota bacterium
TGCTGCTTATAATAGGTGGCAAGAACAACCTTAGCATGATCTCCATACCACCGATAATCAGGGCAAGAATAATGGTGAATATTAGTACACCAGTTGGATTAGGCTTATTAGCATTATTCATCTCAATAAGACCTCTGGTATTAAGCACCTTCAAAGGCTTTCTATCCTGTTCAGAAACAATATAATAAGACCTTGTACCAAAGTATGGATTAATGAGGGAAGCTATATTAACAGTGGCTCCACCACAGTACATGTTATCAAACACAGCATTAAACACTTTATCAAATGAGGTATCAAATCTATCCATCACATCACGGCATACATTCTGAGAAGGTACAAAATTTTCAATAAGAACCTTCTTCTCTTTCTTACCATCGTTAATAACAACATAGGTTTTAAAAGCCTCACTCTTCTGCTGGGTCTGTTCAGCACCTTCAGCTGCATTACATGCACATGTATCAGAAACAGTGCATGTATTCTGAGAAACCTGTGTGCTTTCTGTAGGATTGGTATTATTATCTTGTGAAGTAACATCTTCTATGCCGGCACAGTTACTCTCAATCTTGCCAAGTAACTCTTCCTTATAACCAGATGACTGACCTTGATTTCCAGCAGTTCCTTCCGTGTTAAAGAATACACTCGCAGGACAAACCTTTAGCTGCTTGTCGACATAGGTCTTGGTATACTCACACTGAACATACTGCTTAATTTCACTTTTAGCTGTCATGCATTCTGTCTGATCAAGGGGACCCTGTATACCGTTCTTTTCTGCATACTTTTTAATGGTCTGTCTCATAAACTGGGCATAACCTTCAATACCACCCATCTTCTCAAAAAGCTCTTCGTTATCGAGTTTCACCTGATACCACTTAGCATTCTTGATTATATCAACTGCAGGACCCATTTCCTTCAAGGTTGTTACAACATTTTCCATACCAGACAAGGCAAACTCTAGCTCTTTAGGAAGAGAAGCAAAGACCTTTCTTAATTCTCCCAGATTTTTGTTATACTCTTCGATATACTTATCTTTTTCTGCACTAGAAGCCATCATATCTATATTCTGTTTAGCCGTTATAAGCTTATCGACATAACCTTTTACCTCATCAAGACGCGTAGTAATATCGTCCACAACACCAACAACTATTTCTAGATCCTTAAAATTACCGCCAGCCATTGTCTCAAGATCTGCTTTTACACTATTTATACGGCTGATAGCATTGTCGATAGTGGCAATAACATTCTGTAGATCTTCTACAGAGCTATTATCTTCTACTTTGATATTACCCAGATCCGCAAGAATACCCTTGATTTGAGAAGAGGCATCTTTTACCTTTGGTTCAAGCTGTGTGGCTACTTCTCCAGAGAGGATCTTCAGATCATCAAGAAGTGCCGCTCTAACATCGGCATTTTTATCTATCCAAGTACCAATCTCCTCCGGAGCTAGATTACCTATACGTGATACAGGACATCCACTAACCTCTACATTTTGATTTTCAAAATGGTTATACACATCTACAAAGATACAGAATTTGTCTTTACCCAATTTATCCATTAAAAATTTCTGTGCATCGACATCTGTTTTCCAATCGACAATAGAACCAGACTGCAAACTATAAGCCTCATTACCAAGCATATCAATCTCATCGGCAATAGCATTCCAAGAAACTATAACAGCAGGTTTTTCCTTAAAAGGAAACACCTCACTGTAAAGAGGTTTATTCTGATCTTGTATCTGTGGTCTGTCAAATATAAGGGGCCATGATCCTTTACCCCACTGTGTCAGATTACCTGCAGGAATCATCATGCCAACGGCTAAGATGATTACTACAGCCCAAACAACGGTCTTAATCCTTCCCTCTTTGCGGATTGCTTTGTAGAGGGAATACCAAACATAGGCGAGAATTAATAAACTAACAATTGTCCAGCTCACCCTCAGTTACCTCCCTTCACCATCTCTTCTGTTTCAATCAGGTCTATTATGTCATCCAGTCTGTTGCGAATGTCCTCGCTGAGATAAGACAGATATTCCTGTCCCAACACTAGGTATAGTATACCAACGAGGACAGAGGCAATTAGAAGACCACTCCACAGCCTTTTTAACATACAGGCCACCTCCTCACCCAAATAAAACAACAATTATGCACCTTTTACTATTGTACTACAGTTCAACAGATGCGTCATCACCTATAAATAACTTTACTTTGGGTGCGCCCTGCATGGATATGGTGGCATTTTTTCCTACTAAACTATCCATAACCCCGTGTACACCAATAACCTTAACTTTATCAAGGAAAACACTATAAGAGATAGAACTATTTTTAATTTCACTATCATCACCAATACATGTAAAGGGGCCAATAGAAGAGTTTTCGACAATGGTACCGGCTCCAATAATAGCAGGACCTCTTAGCTCGGAGGAGCGAACCACAGCTCCTTCCTCTACAATGACGCGGCCAATAATACGGGTATCTTCAGAAACCTCGCCCTCTATCTTCTGCTCAGCATAGGCATCAAGCACGGCAAAATTGGCCTCAAGCACTGTATCCTTCTTACCTGTATCTATCCACCAACCATCAAGTTTAACAACCTTAACCTTCTTACCCATCTTGACAAGCTCAGCTATGGCATCGGTGATCTCATACTCACCTCGCCAAGAAGGTTTTATTCTGAGAATACTGTCATGAATAGAAGGAGAAAACAGGTATACACCAACAATGGCAAGGTTAGATGGCGGAACTTTTGGTTTCTCTACAAGGTCTTTAACATTGCCCTCTTCATCAAGAACAACTACACCAAAGCGTGTAGGATCGTCTACCTCTTTAACAAGTATGAGGGCATCGGCCTTTTCGTTGTAAAAATCTTTTATCATTTCAGAAAGCTCTATCTCTGTCAGGTTGTCTCCAAGAAGCATAACAAAATCGTCATCACCAAGCCATGGCTGAGCCGTGCGTACAGCATGTGCCAAACCTTTAGGTTCTTTCTGCACAATAAACTCAAATGAAAGATCTCCACCACCATACTCTTTCATAACGGCATCTCTAATGGTTTCTTTGTTGTCGGGAGATACGACAATACCAATCTCCTTAATACCACCCTCGATGGCCTGGTCTATAACGAAAAACAACACAGGTCTATTCATGACGGGAACCATAGGTTTGGGCATGGTATAGGTCAGTGGTCTCAAACGGGTACCCTTTCCCGCTGCCAAAATAAGTGCCTTCATATTCTCACCCCCAGAAGATTTTTCAGTCCTTCTCTATCCATTACTTTACCAGAGAAGCT
>JAADFF010000052.1 GCA_013153035.1 Dictyoglomota bacterium
ATATCTTTCAACAAGTCAAACCGGTATCTTTACTTACGATAATAATTTGCGCATAAAATCATACTATATGAGAACACCCCGGATAAGAGTGGGTAATTTCTCCTTTGATGTACTAAAAAACATACCTTATAAAACACAGTTGTATGGAGATACTCTCGTAATATACAGTACTATTACAGATACAGTAGAAGTATATCTTTATGACTCCTCATGTATAAGAAAATTGAAAAACATTTCCTTACCTATACTAAAAAAAATAAAGAGCCAAGACAATAAACTCATCGCATCAGCCCATGGCAAAGAGATAGATTTAGAAATATACACATCAACTGACACCGACATATTACATACTCCACATGTGGAAGTTTATCCTACAATAGACAACATAGCTCTCCATAACGGTACGCCACCAGTAATAACTGATACATCCACTACATATCACTATAAGAAAGTTCCTCTCCATATCGGAGAAGATTTATATATATCTGGTAAAGAAACATGGTATACCAGAGACCACATCATATACCAAGAAACTCAAACGGGTTCTTCAATAATAACAAATGATCCCATATGGTTTGTTGACAACATAGCCATAACAGCTACAATTTCTCATTTCTGGGGTCCTATATATACTATTTACATATTCCATAAAGACATAGAAACCAAAAAGCACAAAATATTGTTTGACGATTGGACACTAGCAAGAAAAGCTAAAAAGCTAACAGATATCTCCATAGGAGGCATAGGTAATGATATTTTCATTGCATTCTCCGCAACAAACACCACTATATTCGCTCACTATAAATACGATATAGAAAGTCGAACCATATCTTATGAAGGAATGAAAACTTTTCCGGACAAGTTCATTGTTAGAGGTAGTTATGCCATGTCCCCTATATCAGGCTACATTATGAAACTGGGAACATGGAGTGCACCGATACCTCCTTCTCCCAACATTACCAATGTACTTATTTCTATACCATTTATAGTCACAGACCAATACCTCGATACACTTAATATTAGGTGGTGTAGAGATGAGTAAAAAACTTGCACTGACACTACTAATCAGTTTATTACTAATCAGTATCTTCCCCTCCACTGTTAATGCTCAAGAGATAGAACCAATTTTCAAAGACGGAGCCATCATATGGCATTCACCAGTAGGTACTTTAAGACTTATACTTGGCCAGCCGGGTACAGGTGGATGGTTCTCTTTTCCTTATCTATACACATGCTTCAGAGATAATATTCTCGTCTGGAATTTCATAGATGGGTATCCTCATCTTATATATAGATATCACGAACCTGGCGCACGTGATATCGTCATGTATAACAAGTATCTGCTAGTGCAAGTTAAAGACGGAATCAATATATACGAGATGGATACACCAACAACATTTGTCACATATGGAGGTATATATCTACCTTGCGATAACGGACATCTTCTGTGGGGCACTTCTCAAATTAGCCCAACTGTAGCAACGGTTCATGTGGCGTGTCCTAACGGACAGATATACGGCCTACACCGATGGGATTTCAAACCTACATCGGGTTTTCACAGTGTAGACCACCCTATTCCTATTCCTCCTATGATATGGGACAGAATTATCGCAGTATTTCAGGATAAAGCTTTAGTATCAACATCTATACCACTGTTTTTAGATATACCCAAAGCAATATGCGAAACCCAACATTATGTTGTTGTCACCGATAACGGTGACAATGTATCCATAATACACAAAACTCCACCATATAAGCCAGTGTTTTCTACCAGTGCCAAAAAAGCTATATGTGGACAAGAAGATACAGTAGCTTTATGGCATGAAAACAGAAAACCATATAACATAATCATATGGTCAAATAAAAACACCTCATCTATAACACTAACAGAACCTCCTACAAGTATTTATGGCTCTTATGACCACTTTCTTATTACAACAGATAGACATGTATATCTTATATCCACCATTCCACAATTCATTCTGAATACTAGCACACTGCCTGAACCAGCAACATTACAGATAACCGCAAGCAAAATATTGCTTCTGGGAAAACCGACAACAAAGAAAACTTTGTGGATAGGTATAAACAAAGATAAATACTATCCAACAATACCTCATACTGCCACCAAGATAACACGCAATATCTACACAATCAGCAGTACATTGGAAATAAAAAGGGAAAGAAGCTCCAATACCTACCTTATAAAGCATAAAAATACAATTTATATTGTCAATAACATGCTCTATACCCTACATGGTAATTTACTACATCTCCATGATGTTAGCATAGACTTTTCAGACGGTACTATATGGTGGATATCTACTGGAAAAGTTAAATATTGTCATTTTTCACCATCGGTTCTTCATTTTCTAGATACATTATCTGCCCAAATCATGGACATTTCACCTATTTGGTGTTTTGATACTCCACAAACTATAACTCCAACAAGTGGATACCCTCTTTATGCCTTAATTCCCATAATTCTCTTCTTTTTATGGGTCATAGCTAAGATTTTCAAACGACAAAAACGCCATCACACATCTCCTACACCGCCGAAGAAACCACGCAATAAAACAAAGTATTTTACAAAGGCAAGAAAGCACAGAAGAAAAGTATGGAGATACGGTAGTTAATTATCTTCCATTTCGGGAGAGTATATAACAACCTTATCTTTACCTGTTCTCTTTGCGTAGTACATGGCGATATCAGCCATTTCGATTAACTTATCAGGAGAAGAAACTTTCATTTCAGGGATACCGGCAACGCCAATAGATACAGTAACCTTATAAGGTTTCTCCGAAAACTCTAACTTTATCATCTTTCTCAATCTTTCAGCTACCATCGCTGCATCCTCTATATTGCTACCAGATAGCATAATAACCATTTCCTCTCCACCATAACGGGCAGGCATATCTACTGTACGCACATTTTGCCTTATTACCTTTCCAACCCGTCTTAACACCTCGTCACCCTCAAGATGACCATATCTGTCGTTGATTTTCTTAAAATCATCTATATCCATATACAAGACAGCAAGCGGTCTGTTTTCTCTCTTACTTCTTTCAAATTCCTCACTGAAGCGTATAAAGAAATACCACCTTGTAAATAAACCCGTCAAAGAATCATATATAGCCAATCTCCTAACCTCATTACCAACAAGCACGGATTCAACTATTCGTAAGATCTTTTCAGCCATGTCTAAATGTATAGAATCAAAAACTCCCGCTGATGGACTCTCTGCAAATAGCCCTATTGTGTAGTCAGTGCCTTGGTATAAAGCCTGAAGAGTCGACGGGTTATGAGATATCATACTTCCTTCCTTTAAAATCTGCTTAACTGTCTTGGTAAAAGAGGTACCCGAAGATCCAAGACCATAGGACTTAAAGTATCGTATTTCTCCATCCTTATAGGCAAATATAAAAATCTTCTCTGCTACAAGAATATACAACATCTCGGAAATAAGCCTATCAAGGAATAAATCAACACTATCAGATTCAGCTATATAAAGAAGCATGTCTATAAGTGATTCATATAAAGATGCTATAGCATCTACCCTTCTATAGTAGTAGGACCAAGACAAATAGATATCTTTAGGAGATAAATCTCTTCCCCCTTGATCTGGCCTAACATATGACAAGATAGCAGTAAGATTGCTAGCCCTCTCTTCATAACCAGACTTCTTAAAAAACATGTACGCTGCCTTGAAAAACTCCCTGCTTCGTAGTATTTCCCCTTTTTTATAAAGAATATGGCCTTTATATACATAAGCAACATGTTTAGTAAACTCCATACCAGCAGATGACAGATTTTCGATAACAGAATTTATAAACTTTAACCCTTCATCAAGCTCGTTGCCATTTATATAGTAAGCGGCGTATGTCCAAAAAGACAGATACCATAAGGCAATATGGGACTCTTTATCGAGACTTATGTAAGGCAGATGAGGATGTTCATTATCAAGCCATACCGATGCCATATCCATAAGATGTGTAATATATTCATCCGACATATCTGTCATTGTAGAAAGTTCCTCTATGTAATTTCTATATTTCGTCTTATCACCAACAAGCACTGCATGTAATGCCCTCAGGTAAGTTGGTACAACCGGACTAGTGGATATTTCCTCTAACAACGAGATAAAAATCAATGCTTGGGCAAGATTACCACTTACCATGTAATGAAAAACAGCCTTGGAAAACAGAGACTCTTTATACGGTAACGACCTAAATTGTACATGGACATAATCAATAAATTCGTCAATAATAGATTTCTCCGAAACTTCTCTAAAGTTTTCTACCATATCTGGGACAAGCTTCTCAAACAAGTGGCTTGTAGGAGGAGATATTCTATATGCCTTCGATAATATCTCTATACGTTCCTCAAATCTACTTAGAGGACTTATACTAAGTATAAGTTTAACAACCTCCACAATAAATACGGGGTTTTCCATATCGGTAGCAATCTCGTACGCCTTATAAACATAATCCATCTTACGAGACATACTAGATACCTGAGCCTTAACATAATAATAAACAAACAGCCATATACTATGAATAGATTCACCTAAAGATTCTATCTCTTCATCAATACTTGAATCCCACTGCCGTGTTTCCCACGCATTTTCCAATTTATCGATAAAAGAGATAACAGGACCATAATTACTACCTACAGGAGGAAAAACATCTCTTGTACCTAGGAACAATCGCTCTAAAAACCCATAAAATCTACTAAGATACGCACGTTTTAAGAGATATTTCTTGTGCTTTGCAAATACATCAAGAAGTAGATTATCATACATATCGAGCCACCAAACATACGAAGCCACAAATAAAAGCTCTTCTACAGGAACATCTGTTCTTTTTAGAAAATGCTCTTTGATTCCTATTAGAATATCGGTATTTCCCCCACCACCCGAGGCTCTGATAAATCTTAAGGTTTTCACAAGAAGATACCGAGACATCCTTAAGCAACCTATCTGATAAAGGGAAAAATATCCTCTTCTTGCGAGAAACACCTTTCTCTCCATAACGATAACTTTCTTAATATTTTCTGCTATCCGATATTTCTCATCTTCTGATACTTGTTTCAGAATATAATGCATAAATTGTAACGCCCTAAAACGGAAACCACCGTAGGCAAATATTTCCACAATGTGTTTTTTGGCAAGACGTGCCACTGCATTTTGCATATCAACATCAAGTGAATCATAAAATTCCAGTGTAAAAAACCCATCATACCCTAGGCCCCATACCGCAAGGTACTTTAGAACATCTCTATCTTTCTCGTCAAGCTGTTCATAAATATCAAAGAATATACCCTCTAAAGTTCTCCTAACAGAAAAATAGGAAGTCGTTTCTGAAATAAAGGATGACAAACCCAAATTAGCCCCCGTTAATTCCCACAATAAAAATCCATCAGTTTCTCCAAACCGCTCTATAAATAGCTGTTTGTCCACCTCTTCAAGTAACACAACGCTATCTTCGGGAAAAGGCACATCAGGTTTTTGTCTCATAACAGCTACAATTTTGCAGCCTTTCCCAGTAGATATCGTTCTAAGTCTTGTAAGTAATTTCACAGTAAAACCTGTGTATATCTTGGGAATATCATCGATAAGTAGTAGGGTCTTTTCTTCATCCTCAAGAAGCAACTCGATAAAATAAGCAAGCGATCCTAAGAGAACATCTTCAGCAAGTGGCATATTCCCAACAAGTAAGCCTTTCACTCCTGTGACAGATAAAATCCCACTCTCTTCGGAAAACTTGTCTCCAAAGTGCATCTCTAAGGCAGAAATTATAGACTTTACAGGGTTCTCTCTCGAGGCAAGATTAATTTTGATAACTTTATATCCTAAGCTCTGAGCTGCTTCTTGAACCAAATATGTCTTACCTATACCAGAAGGTCCGGCCACTATAATTGTGTCCCAACCGTCTCTCTCCCTTGCTAAATATGACTTTATATCATCACTAACCATATTTTTCCCTCCACACTTATTTTATCAGCTAGAAAGTCAATGTAGAATATAACAGGTGAGAAAAATGATAATAGGTTTCAAAGGAATAGATAAACATGTTATATACGCTCAGGTGGCTCTTATTGTAGTAGCCATATTCATATTTTCATATGGCATAGCATCCTTTTGCCTCAGAACAAGCAACTCACAATATTTATCTCTTGATGTATGGCATACTAAAGGACTAACATTAACAATTTATGAAAAGGGAATATTAACAAAAGATCCTGGAACAACATATATATTTCAAACAACATTTCAACTAGATCACATTTTTACCATAAAGGATCCTACCTTTTTTATCAAAGAAGGATTTATACCTTCTCAAGTATTCATAAACGGTAGAGCAATCAGTATTACCAATATATCGAAGGGACACCATACCTTCACATACAATATCAGTTATACCATTCCCCCATCATCTCTAACTTACGAGAACACCCTTGAAATTGTATACACAACTGGCGACAGAGCGGGATGGTTAGCAGATGCTCTTATTGTACCTAAGGATTACGTCAAACAGTACATGTTTCTTCATAGCACGCTTCAATTTGTTGCAAATGAATCTATTACGATTGTATCTACTATTGTTTTCTTCTCCTTACTATTAATTTATATCTACTCCAAATATCAATATATCGTGTTTTTATCTGAGATAAGTCTTCTAATTTTCTTCATATCAGTACTGTCAGTATCCGGCATAGAAGAAAAGTCATTAATATATTTCATTCCACTTGCCATAGGAACCCTTATCCTACAGCAGATAACATACACGAGAAAAAGAACCATATTCCTCTTAATTGAAGTTGCCATCGTAGGCATAAGTTTGCTTTTACCCTTAATTATCACTCATCATGAATATTCATATCCTATAGCTCGGATGATACTAACATTTCCCCTACTTATTATCACGATTTCAAACATCCACCAAATCTCAACTCAACTTCTTCCGGTACTATACTGGCTTGTTGTGTTATTTAGCACATTAATAGGCGAAAGTTTTATACAGGCTATTATTCCAACCAACTCAGTGTCCACCACAGCCTCTTTAATTACAAGCACAGCTAGCATTCTCATCTTTGCCTTGTTTGGACTATACACTGAAACACTCTTTACACACCGAGAACACCCTGCAAATTTTATTACAAGTCTCATTGCCAAGGAAACGCCGTTTGCTTCTATATTTATAAGGTCCTCTAAGCTAGCTAAAGATCCATCTCTGACAGAAAAACTTATCGTACCCGAACTCTATGGCAAAGACACATATACAATTAACGAGAAAGGAATTTGGATAGTTAGACCAGACTTAACCGATGATGAGGTAATATTATGGAGCAGTAAGCTGGCAGAAAAACTCAGAGATATTGAAGGCATTAAAGATATTCGTATTGGCATACTCATGTTTTATCCCAATGAAGATAAAAAAATCAGTGTAAGAAAGATATTTAAAGAGACAGTAGAATTAGCAGAAAACGCGCGCTACCCTGAATTCATCAATTTCAAATCTGCCCTATAAGCACTTTCTGCCTCCTATGGTAAAATGCTATCTGTGAAAGGAGGCATGCTATATGGAAAAACAGTTGCCACGATGGGATTTGAGCTTGCTACTTGACAATGCTCAACAGGCTATTGCTATATTAAAAGAGGCTAAAGAGGAGGCTCGTAGTCTTGCAGAAGAAACACAAAGGGCTATTTCTCCTCCTATCAATCCAGAGCAAATAAAAGATATCATAGAAAAAGTCGAAAGGGTGCTACACAAAGTTGGCATAGCATCTGCGTATATTTATTTGAAATATGCCGAAAACACCCAGGATCCCGAAGCTCAGAAATACATGGGGCTCATGATGGCAGAATCTGGCGAGCTGGAAGGATACCTCGCCAAAATCACATCTGCTTTTATTGGTCTTGGTGTAGAAACCCTGAAATCTCTGATGGAACATCCATCACTAGAAACATATAAACATTTCTTTGAAAAGCTTGTTAGAAAAGCTCCACACACATTCTCTCCTGAAGGAGAGCAAATTATATCTCTAAAAAACTCAACAGGACGTGGTGGAGCCGTAAAGCTCTATGACACACTCAGCGGAACTCTAGGGGCAGAGAAAGACGGTCAATGGATACCTATGCCCCAAATACGTTCCATGCGTATGTCAGGAAAAAGAGAAGACAGAATATGGGCATGGGATACTATGCTATCAATCCTTAAAGAAAACAGAAAAACACTAGGTGGACTGTTTACCATAGTTGCCATGGACTGGGATAAGGAAGCAGATCTTAGAAAGTATCCATCTCCCGTGTCAATGCGCAATGTCGAAAACGATGTAGACGACGAAGTTGTAGATACCATGGCTGATATCGTATGGGAAAACATGCATATACCACAGAAATACTGGTCTTGGAAAGCAGGAAAGATTAAAGCAGGAAAAAAACTTCCTCTGTACGATCTCTTTGCACCTATAGGAGAAGAGAAAACATTTACATGGGAAGAAGCAAAAGAGGCTGTGCTTGCTTCACTGGCATCATTTGACAAAGAGATACACGATATTGTAGCAGAGTTCTTTGAGGAAAGTCGCATAGATGCTCCATCTGTGCCAGGGAAGATGGGTGGAGCTTTCTGCATGTATCAGTCTCCAAAAGCACCTGTCTATGTCATGGTAAACTTTACAGGAACAACAAGAGATGTAGCAACACTGGCTCACGAACTAGGTCATGGTGTTCACGGTGTACTATCTGGCAAACAAACACCTCTCAATTTTCATCCACCACTAGCCTTAGCAGAGGTTGCCTCTACATTTGGTGAATTCTTGCTTCATGATTACTTTAGAAGTCAAGGTATTAATATAGAAGCAGAGATTGCTGGCAAGATAGAAGACATCATAGGTACTGTGTTTAGACAGAATACATTTTACATCTTTGAAAAAGAAGCTCACAGAAGGGTAACCAGAGAAGGGGCCTCTCCAGACAATTTGTCCGAGCTTTATCTCGAAACATATGGTAAGCTCTTCGGCGATAGTGTGGATTACCCGGAAACATATAAAGATGAATGGGTAGGTATCCCCCATTTCTTACATACACCATTCTATGTATACTCTTATACCTTAGCCGAGCTTGTATCTCTTCTCATATTTAAGAGATACAAAGAAGGATATCAAGACTTCGTAAAAAAGTATAAAGAACTTCTTGCAGCAGGAGGCTCTGAAAATCCCAGACAATTGCTCTTGAGGCTCATGGACATAGATATTGGTAATCCACAAACCTGGAAAGAAGCTCTCAGATTCATAGAAGATTACTTCATAGCCTATCTTAAATAAAAACAAAAAAGGGGCTCATTGTGAGCCCCTTTTTATCTATTTACCACAATGTAGATGGAACATTATCTCCCCCATACGATGGAATAATATTATATTTCACAAGCAAGTTCCGGATATCCTTTCTTAGATAGACCCTTAGAAGATACACCACACCATGCATAAGCACAGGTTGCTCTGATTCCTCTTCCAGATACTCCGACAAACTCCATACCTTATCTGTATCGTATATAAATACATCATTGGCTGTAAACTCACGAGGATCAAATACAGTGATATAGTAGGGCACATCGGCTATAAATATCTCATCAAAATGCTCTAGTATATCGCTCAGTTCCTGTCTGTCCTCTGCCTCAATGCCTACACTACTAAGCACATTTTCCATGTTTTCCTTTATCTTGCCTATAAACGCCTGTATCTCAAACTTCACCATATCTTTACGATCTACAATAGTCTTTTTCGTCAGTTCACTTTCATCAAAGTACTTCATAGTGTCTAGTAGAGGTTTATACAAATCCCTGCTTTCTAATCTTCTGAGTAGCTCATAAGCTTTTTCTACCTTGGCACGGGATTTTTCATCTAAGAGTGCTCTATTCTCATAGAAGAAACGAATCCCCTCAGTGATATAGGCATCCGAAAGCTGCATGAATTCATCAGTATCCTTAACCTTCTCAGGCAACTTCAATATATCAGCTGCTAGCTCTAAAAGTTCTTGTATCATAATATCTGCAGCACGGGATGTTTTATGAAAATAAACATGCTTATACATCATGTATCTAGTGAAGAGAAAAGAAGAAATCATATCAATATTTTTCTTATGGTAGGCGATAACTTCTTTACCCTTGTATGTGCGTCTCGCCGTATGTCTAATAATGCGCTGATAATCGACAAAGCCTACCCCTCTGACACCAGAATAGTAGACATCCCTCAAAAGAAAATCCATGCGATCTGCTCCAATAGGTCCTTGCACCATATTAAACATAACTGAGTAACCATCCTTATCCTTTCCCTCTAAGACATTAAACACCTCATGCATAAGTTCTTCAATACTTGATGGTTTTGGGGAGAATCCTATATACTCCATATGTCTATAAAATTGGTCACGAAAAGCTTTTGGTTTTAGTTGGAGCAGCTGTTCCATCTGTTTATGTAAAATCTCTAATATCAACTTTTCCCTATAATCATCATGTCCCCTCTTAAGCCCCATAGCATGATAAACTGTATCATCAAACTGATGGGAAAAAGGGCCGTGACCTATGTCATGAACAAGGCCAGCTATTCGGGCAAGGGTGAATACCCTATCATCACCGGGGTACAGTCTCCTGGCATAGAGGCCACTAAGGTGCATAGCACCAAGCGCATGGGCAAAACGGGTATGAGTAGCCCCCGGATATGTGTATACAGCACCAGAAAGCTGAGATAGCTTTCTCAATCTCTGCATAGCCCTTGTATCAGCAACAAGGCTCTCTATAGGATATAGCTCTATCTCTCCATGTATAGGATCCCTAACAAACTTCACCTTTAGAAAATCCATAATTTCACCTCCCAAGTCTCCACTTGCCATCATTTAAGTATAGAATATATATCTTTCCGGCAGATATATCTTTCAAAAAACCACCACTACTATCTGTAGAAACTGAAAAAGATATAACTGTCTGTGAACCATCATATGTAATACTATCGATATCAACAGTGGCATTATCGAGTACAACCTTTATATTAGCAGCAGAAAATGTTTTACCATCGGCATGTATATCACCAATATCAACATTTCTAATCTGCATATTGGGATAAACACCCATTGCGATGGTACGAGCAAGATAACCTACTAATGTTCTTACCTCATCATCTGAAAGGCCATCTCTTTCATATTGGGCAAGCAACGTAGTATACATCTGTCCACTAACGTCAGATAGCACCTCTACAGACCTTTCATGTATTTTATAACGTACATACCATGCCCCAACAAGCACAACAAAAACCAAAATCAAAAAACTAACAAGAAGTTTCTTAGAGCTTATCATTACAAACCTCCCTTACCGTCGTTTTGAATCTACGTCTTAAACTACCAGATAAAGAAGCCATCATAGGATCATTGTATAAATGACATACCAACCAATCTATCTGAGCTAATTCCTCCTTAGCCATTGTACTAACAATCTCTACCTTTGTTTGAAACAGTTTTTTTTCAAAGATAGATAACATATTGATATCGGTGATATTACTACTTTTCATGGTTTGTTCAATCTGCCTTATAGTAGCCAATTTATAAAAAGGATATTTATTTACATATGGAATTAACACAAGTTCACCATCCAAACCAATAGGGCTTAAATGCATTGCCAATCTCCACATATTTACCCAAATGTTATCGGAAGGACGGTAAAAATCTACATATGATTCCTTTATATAAAGTCCACAAGCAGGATATATTCCTTTTATTATATTGTCAATAATCCATAAAAGATAACCTTTTAGATCTGTTCCTTCAAAACCTACTACACCAAAACCTGCACCATAGGTAGCCATGATTTTTTCAGTATGCTCCACCATGTGCGGCATAAAGAAATCCCCCATATTGTATACATTGCCAATTTTTATCAATGCGATCACCCCTCAAGCCTATGCTAAGTATAGTATAATATCGCATCGTGGGAGGGGAGATATATTATGGCAAGCAAGAAAACAGTGTATCTTATAACGCTGGGAGGATTTCTATGGGCTATAGGAGCCTCTTTATTTTTTAGAATTATGCCACTTTATATATCCGAGCTTGGTGGAACATCCGTTCATGCTGGCATTGTTATGGCCATATCAACTATAGCAGGACTTATTGCGCTTAATGTAGGGGCTATTATCTCTCACTACATATCTCCTCGTATCATTATCACTATAGGATGGTTTATGTCGTCCATAGCTGCCTTATCGTATCTAACGATTCATTCCATATACGGTGTTATGTTAGGTGCTATATTCGAAGGTTTGGCCTTCATGGAAATGCCACCAAGAGTACACATTTTTTCTATCGTATATCCTGAAGATACCTATAAAGCCCTATATACATTCATAGGTGGAATATCTCTGGGTTTCCTTATAGGACCTCCCATTGGAGGTGCTATAGCACAGTATATGGGCTATAACCTGATATTTCTCTCGTACGCTGTTTTAGCAGCTATAGCTGCTTTTATAATATATATTGCCATTCCATCAATGCCCCCCTTGAGGGAACACCATAAAGAACAGGCAAATTATATCGTAGTCGCCCGAAAAATTGTGTGGCCTTTAATACTCACAGTGCTTATCGCACTAGGTGGCAGTATGACAAATGTTGTTATATCGCTATACCTGAAAGATACTTTAGGCATTAAGGAAGCAATCATAGGGCTACTGGCATCTCTTTCACCTCTCGCCTCCATGACATTACCCCTGCTTTCTTACATAGGTTTCAACCCCATTTCTCTCTTTAAGCTCATGGCAGGAGGGGTTAGTATCTCGGCATTTTCTATCTTGCATAGTTCCCTCCTTACAGCAGGTATATACTACTTTGCCCATGGATGGGCAGAAAGCCTATACAGTGGTTCACAAAGTATAGTTCTCCCATTTCTTGAGGAACATGAAAAACCTATTGGAACAGGAATCATTTCATCTATGGTAAACATAGGAAATGCTATCGGCGTACTACTCGGCGGTTATCTGTATGCAATAGATAAACATCTACCATTTATTATTGCAGGCATTTTAGGCTTTATTGTGCTCCTTGTTCCCCATCACCTACTTGAACCATCTCATCGTGATACACAGCTAGTTGCTTGACATACATGGTGGCATATGAGCCTGTAGGCAAGAAAAAAACCAGTTTTACACCATCTTTACTGGCAACATTGGCAATAATATTAGGCTGCTCTATCATATTTCTATATCTCAGTACTAGCGTATATCCATGAACCTTCGTCTTTAGTTCAAATAGTTCAGCAAAACCCTCCTCTTCAAGCACTTCTTTTATAGCCTGCCTTACATCCTCTGGTAAATCCCACCACTCTTCCGCTAGAAACCAAGTGATGAATGGTACCTTGTAAGATACTCTTACATTACGGGCAACGGCAAGTTGTTGTCCAGCTACATCTATATAACGGATATCTTCCCCATAGTGCTCTATGAGTTTAGAAACGGTCTTATTCCACAGATACGACTGATACGCAAGCATACTAATTGCACGCTGATCCCCATCTACATACCGAAGGGCTTCTTTATACTTCGGTCCTTTTCTCCGCAAAAAGTCAAATAGTCGTCTTTCCCAAGGAGTACGTGATAATTTGCGACACTCACGAAAATCTTCTACGTCAAAGGGTTCTTTGATAAGGGACCTTGTTCCCGGCGTTAGCAATGTCCACAATGCTTCTTTATATTGTCTTTTTAGTATCAGTCGTGCCGCCATTCCCTCTGAAAACACGGCAAACCGTTGATAGTCAAAATAATTTACAAATCCACTCGACAATACAGCTGTATCTATAGAAATAGCTCCTCTTATCAATAAAGAAAAGTAATTGCCCCTCAAAGACTTTCTATCAACATGAGAAGTTACATCCTTAATATGCCACATTTCATAGGTAGTTGCCTTTACATGTCTACCCATATCTTTTACAGAAGATATATATTGATATGTAACACCATCTCTATCTTTCATACCAGCAAAATGAATATCTCCCTTTTTCATTTCATAGCGTCGGTAAAGCTCTTTTACAACAGCTAGTGTAGTACGGCCAGACTTCTTCAAGAAATACAGGTGATATCCCGCACCATCTGAGGGTAGATTTATATCCTCAACAACAATAAAATCCTCCGGACGGGACTTAACGATCCACATGACCAACCTCTATAAGCTCTACCTCTTTTGTTTCTGGATCCACAATAGCCACTGTGGAAAGACCGGTGAGATAACCACAATACTCACCCGGATTAACAACAAGCACTTCTCCATCCTTACGAATATCTACCTTATGAGTATGTCCGTAAAACACAAACGAATACAAACGACTTTTTACGGCCGCATTAAGAGCATATGGTTCATGCATAAGAAATACCTTGCCATATGGAGTCTCTATCTCTATGGGACCAATCTTCACTTTGCCCTGACTTTTTTCTAACATAAAAAGTCTTTCTCCGTCATTATTACCGAACACACCGATAAACTCAATTCCTTTAAACAATAGATAGGGCATTACGAACGGAGCAATAAAATCACCTGCATGAAAAATATGGGTAATACCATAGCTTTCTATAATTCCAGGCAATTTCTTTAACATAGGTATATTATCGTGGGTATCACTGATAACCAACCATTTTTCCATATCATTCACCTCCACAGTTAGTATAAAATATTTATGCTATGGATGAAAACAGGAAGAAGACATTTCAAGAGTTTATTATGCAAGAAATTCTACGCAGCAAAATATGGTCTATTAGTGTTGCTTTTATTATTGCTGTTTTGTTCTCAATTATAATTATTTTTACTGTACGAAATACAATGACAAACAGCATACAATCAATTCAAGAAGCAACATGTGATATCACCAACGCATACGTTAGCAGACTTATAAACGTTTACTATATCCCCAATTTTTTGCGAAAATTAAAACAAGCAGAACAAGAAGGAATTTATAGTATCTTATCAAGCAATGTTAGCGCAACCCTTACAACATCCTACATTCCTGATGCTACTATCACATCTATTTCCATGATATACCCAAGCATGGA
>JAADFF010000090.1 GCA_013153035.1 Dictyoglomota bacterium
ATGCTATATTATGTAAGAGCAAGGAATATTAATGAAATGCTATATTGTCTATGAAGTGTTCGCTAAATATTGTTTCAGATAATACTATGGGGGTTGGCGATGAAAAAAGTATTTTTGTTTGTTTATGAGTATCTTTCTGTATTTGTTATTATTTTGAGTTTGTGGTGGGCATCTGGTATATTGGTATATTCCCACTTTTATCTCGGGGATATAGAAGGCACACTACATATGATGGTATATCCTGGTGGAAAGGCAGTAGCTTGGAACAGCTATAGGCGCTCAGAAGGGCAGTATGTTTCCACTCCCTATGGCATGCTATATAGATATGAAAGTATTTACAAAGATATGATGTACATTGAATTCCAATATGTGCTTGTTGACAGATGTGGAAGAGGAGAATTTGATCTTTCATATGGGATGTTTAAAGGAAAGTATGAGTGGGGTGGCTTTGGTTCGCTTCCTGATTTATGTCTGCGTGGCCCTGATTATTTCTTCTATGCCGAAAAGTATATAACGGAGCATTACGGTAGACTTTCTAATGATTATATGGAGTATATAGATTTTCATTTTGTGGCAACTGCTACATATCCACCTTATGCAGATGATACCTATGTATGGGCTGATGTGGCAGGTTCCCTTTATCTGTCTGATATTCCTGTTTCTACTGTCCGCTTTGGTTATGAGCAAGATAAGGGGCGAGATGTCTACAGAGTAGGGTTTATTGTAGATGTGCCACTGTCAGATATTGTAATGAGCATAGATACCAATATGGAGATCAGCAAATATACCCATATAGAGACGATTAAAGATGTCAAAGGGGTGTATCTGCAGTATGCCAATGTTCGCTTCTTGGCCAAAGACATTACCGGTAAAGTGTTAAACGATGTATTTGTGACAGACAAAGATGCCCTAAGGGACTTCCGTATGTTTAACCCTCCCTATGCGGGTAATGTGATTTTTAACCATGCGATAACAGGTGATGGATATCGTGCTTCTATTTTAGATAGCCACTGGCAAGTGGAAAATGGCAAACTATTTCTGCATACGGGGGAGAAGTTTTTACTGCCAGCTGGTCATATCAGGTGTCCATATGGGCATATGAAGATTCCCGTCTATGTTTCTGTGAAAGGTGGAGCCATAAGGAATTATGGTGATAAGGCTTGGTTTCATATAAAAGGTGTGGTCATATTGAGAGTATTGGCAGATGTCTATTTAAGTGATGGAAGTATTACGACTATTTTCTTTGATATGCCCCTTTATGTGGATAGGACTATTCAGGTGGTGAATGAGTGATGGTGGATTGGGGATATGTGTTTATGCATCCCTTTGTGTTTAAAGTGGAGACGGTAATGTTTTTGGCACTGCTTGCATGGTTGTGGAAGAATTTTTGGCTGGATAAGGTGCATAACTATATTGCACTGTCGGTAACCTTCTTTGCATTGGAGCTCTTTTTCAATTGGTTTTTACCTTATATAGGTATATGGGTGTTTTTTCCACCTATGTCAATGTATAGCATAATCTTGGCTATCTTGCTTGCATCTGTATTTATGTGGGGAGCTATAGATGTTTGGCAGAAGCTACCCCGTGGTCTTAAGGTTTTATTGGGTGTTTTGGCTTTGCTGTCGGTTCTTGTGTTTCAACATTTCCTTATGTTATCTATGTGGTTGTCGCTGGCCGGTTTGTATTTCATTAAACAGTATGTAGATCTGGGACATTTTAAGGGGTGAGTGTATGTCTGAAAAGAAGTTTGGAGGATTACTTCTTAATCTTGTTGTTATCAGTTTTGCTGTTATGTTTCTGTTTGGCGATGGCATGTGGGTTTCTTTATCTACACATCGATGGTTTCGTATGGCTGTTTTTCCGTTGGCACAGAGGGCAAGATTCTTTGTGATTTCTCTTGTGTATACTGTACTTCCTCTCATTATATTGCTGGGTATCGTATTCTTTCTTTGGAAATACCGTTTACTGTTCCCTGTGTTAAGTATCTTTGCGTATGGTTTGTTTGTGCAGGAAAGGGCTTTGTACTTAATATGGTATGACTTTACCCACGGTACTCATTACTTTAGTGGTAGTGTTGTCGTGGTATTGGCTTTAAGAGTTTTGCTTGTGGGTTTATCACTGGCTCTGCTCTATCTCCTAAAAAGGCCCACTAAATATAGTCTCTGGTTTTTTCCATTTGTCATTTTGCCTTACATGGGTAGTGCAATATTTATCATTTCTGTCACCCTTGATTACTTTCAGGTAGATTTTCAGCTGTATCCGGAGTTTGTCATAACAGGGGTAGCTTTTTATCTCCTTGCCGAACACTCTCACATGGTGTTTTTCTGCTGTTTACCCGAAGATGAGGCTTATCATGTCGTTGTTGCAGGTGTGATATTTCTACTTGCTGTGTGTTTAACCGGTGCTGTATGGCTCAGGTGGAGGTATTCTCTGCCATTGGCATTGGGTATTATTACATCTGTTATGTCCATTGTGGCACTATATGGTGCCTATGAATATGGATATTTCCGGCCCAATTATCTGTGGCATGTATTCTTTATATGGGGACTGTTTGTCTTGTCTATTCAGTGGCACTACTGGAAGAGACTGCCTATATGCTCTGTTGTGGCTGTTTTATCGTTGCTGTTATTTGAAATGGGTTTGTTTCCCGAAGGTGGCGGTATTGTATTTGTCGGTATATTATTTCTTCTGGGTTATATAAATCCTTATCTGTTTGAAAAACAGTCTTCTGTGTCTTATGCAATAACTTAAGTATGCCCAATGCGGTATACTATCTATGAAAATACCTTTAAAGGGGGGATATGTGGTGGAGGAAAAGCTGAAATGGATGGAAGAAGAACTTGAGCGTCTCAAAGAAGAGGGAAGGTATGTTACCATACGCACCCTTGAGAGCCCACAGGGGGCATGGATTGTTGTTGATGGTAAGAAGGTTCTCAACCTATGTTCCAACAACTACCTTGGCTTTGCCAATGACCCAAGGCTGAAGGAGAATGCCAAGAAGTATATTGATGAGTGGGGTGTGGGCCCCGGTGCCGTGCGTACTATTGCCGGTACTATGAAGATACATGTAGAGCTTGAGAAGAAGCTAGCAGAGTTTAAGCGTGTCGATGCTGCCATACTGTTCCAGACAGGTTTCAATGCCAACCTTGGTGTTATTCCATCTGTTGTTGGTAAAGAAGATGTTATTTTCTCTGATAGGCTGAATCACGCATCTATCATTGACGGTGCAAG
>JAADFF010000091.1 GCA_013153035.1 Dictyoglomota bacterium
TAGCGGGTAATATTCCTAACAATATGGGCTCGTGTCTTTATATCCCACGGAAACATACCTGCTTTCATCTGACGATAGTCGAGATAACTGATAAGTATCATATTGTCATCACGAGGCAAACATGGCATGAGAAAACCCACAAACCGACCCAATCTATCAAACAGCATATGGTGGGGCACGAGAACATGGGCAAAGAGCTCTTTATAATCATTTTTTTGGGCATACTGCCAATATATGCTCTGAAGTTTCACAACCTTAGGCAAATTTTCACTGGCAACGGAAGGCTTATGGTATATCTTGGCACACCCTTCATCGGTGATGTAGATACTACCCTCTCCACCACCACCTATGCGGTCCTTCAGCATGAGAGAAGTGCCGTCTTTTTTAAATACCTGCATAGGCTATCACCACCGACTTATCATCATCATTGATATCCATAAGCCTCTCATTATAAAGTAGCTCTGCGACATTGTCGTAAGTTAAAGTGTCTGTCTTCACAGCGTGAAGCAGTTTATTAAGATACGCCTCGTGAGGCTCTATATACCATCCCCCTTCTGTCATCTTGTAGTAGAAGTAAATCCCACCAAGCCCATCGCTGGATACTACCAGCCCATCTACACCCTCAGCGTGTCCCTTATTTAGCATATCCTTCCAGCCCTCAGACAGTAAAAACACCGTTTCATTGGCAAACTCACCCTTGACAATCTCCGAGGCATACCACACACCACCTGTACGATACAGCACGGCACTATCCCCAACAGATGCATATGTTAAGGTATCTCCTGTATAGGTGCCAACCACAAGCGTAGCGTAAAGATGTCTCTTGTCTATTCCACTAAAAATCTCTTTGACAAGGACACTAAGCACCTCTGGTATATCATGGGGAGCCATGCCCGACATCATGAGCCTTATAGCCTCATATACCAGCGTATCAGATACCCTATGGGACAGCTTGGATGAGCCTGCACCATCAGATAGGGCAAAGTAAAGGGTATCACCTACAAGTATGGCAAGGGCGCTATCGGCTCCACACCCCCCTCGCATCTTATGTGATCTACCTGTGGCTATGCCGTATACATATTTCAGCACGAAGACCACCCCGGAGGCATGGAGTAAAAAAAGTCTATAGGAAGGTATCTCTCGGCATATATCTCATATGCCCTTCTATCAGGTGGCAGGTGAAACACACTGGTCAGCTTTTTAAGATTACCTACCAGTGCAAACACATAGGGCTTGGTGATAAGGCTTTCTATGGTCTCATCCTCCGAAACACCATATACAAACTCATGGGTCATATCCTCCACAGCAGCCAGCAGCTTACCGGGTATATCTTCAAGATACGCATGGGGCACACCTGTTCTTCTCTGAAGTCTGCGGGCCACATCACGACTAGGAGATATGACAATGGGCTTTATCCATGTAACCTCTGGATCTCTAGCAACAACCGGTATCACCGTGTCGCCAACGGACACGGCAATAGAAAATGGAACAAGTTCCTCCCCGTGGTACAGATGGGACAAGACACCACTTCCAAATATCATAAAGTCATCAATGGCAGAGGAGAGTGCATCCTTTAAAAAGCTGTATATGGTACCACTACCCTCCTCTGCCATGATGATATACGGACCTATGGCATACGACTGCATCAAAGCTCTATCTCAATACCATCCAGTGATGCGGGATTTTCCACCTTGACCTTGTCTCCGGGCATGGAAGAAGATACCATCTTGAGAGACGAAGACAGCCATGTAAACATGCTCTGGAAGCCCTTTTCATAGTCTGTTAGCCTGAATACCCTACCCTTGGGGAAGAGCATTTTTAGTTTTTCAAAGTTGGCACTCTCTGTGCCAAATGCCCAGGTGATAACCTTTTTACGATTTTCAGCATCCATGAGCCTCTCTCTAACCTCTTCCCACATGGCACTACCGGGCTCCATATCTGTGGGCTCACCATCGGTGATAAGCACAAGCCATGGCCTGTAATACTGGGCACCCTGTCCCCTGAGAAGCATCTTGCGATACTCAATCATATCAAGGGCCTCTTTGATGGCTTTACCCATAGGTGTTGTCCCCTTAGGCAGCAGCTCCTTTAGTTTCACATCTTCCACAGGTGCAAAGTCTTGTAGCACCTGCACCCCTTCGCCAAATGTCACAATGGCAATCTCTACAGATTGCCTCGCCTTGGGGTCTTCTTCTATAGCAGATACAAGAGACTCTACTCCTTTCATAAGCTCCTGTATCGGTTCGCCCCACATGGAGCCAGATGTATCAAGAAGAAGCACCACGGGACACTTCTCCACACCGGGATACTTCACCTGAGACTCTTCAGGAATGAGCTCCTCTATACCCATATCATCACCCCCACCATCTTTCTGCTATTATTTTACGACAATAAACCTGAAGGCTCAGATGAATTTTCCAGTGGCATAGTGTTCACCCAAACTGCTTACATTTCTACATCAGATACTACATCATTAGAAGCACTATCACCTTTACCAATAACGAGCCTCTTATACAACCAGACACCCAATATGCCAATAACAAACCATAACATCGTTACCCACGCACAACCACCTAATATAACACTAAGTGCACTTCTATAACCGGCATACACTATCATTGCCTTGATAACTGTCTTCAGGGGCATCGTTTTTATCAAATAATCTATAGCCCACCACAATGCATATGTAACAATAACCGTTAACACAGGAGAGAATATTACCGCTATCTGCACAACAATAAAATCTATACGAAAATAGAGCCACGACAAAATCACATCAACGGTAGCAATAATAACCCACATCCACCCCGATATATCCACCTTCCACTTTCTCAGTATCCACATTACAAGCATACCTATATAGAGGGCCTCTATCTTACCAAAAACCGGTCTTCCCATATAATACAACCTCCCACAACAAAGGGGGCAGAATGCCCCCTGTTTTACCTATCCGCCACCAACTTTTTCAGGGTATCTAAATCCATTTCAAACTCCAAATCAACGGGAACAGAATACTGAATCATACCCTCGCCAACATACTCTACTGTGCTACTTCCCGTGCGTTTATACACCTTGACATGGGCTCTAACATACAACCTACCAACACCATTAACACCGTTTTCCATTGTGCTTCCCTCTTCTCCCAAAACATGTACTGCCACATTTGTAACAAAACCCTCTGCACTCATAGTGGCATATACGGGAAACAGGGCAACATTGCACGACACAGA
>JAADFF010000068.1 GCA_013153035.1 Dictyoglomota bacterium
TCTTTCCATAAAAATCATTGATAGCTTCTTTTATCTCATTCATTATCTGATCCATGCCTTCCGATGTGAAATCACCCGGTTTCTTTCTACTAATAACACTTATGATTATATCCTTTATAGCTGCCATATCAGGATCTTTGGCTGTTATCTCATCAAGAGTTTTTTGATCCTTAAATTTCAATGTCAACTTTATCTGCACTATCCACGAATAATCAGATAGATTTATGGTCATTTTAGGCATATCATATAGTACAGATTCATCCTTGGTCGATTCCTGCGTTTTATCCTCGGCTTTGGGAGCCATTTTCGGACCTATGAAAAATACACCTATAGCTAAACCGACAGCAATAGCAACTATTGCAATAAGTATCGGTACAAGTAGCTTTTTCACATCCCCACCCTCCTTTACTGTGGAAGTTTAGATATAAGTAGTTCCGTAACAAATATCCTTAATACAACCTTATCTCCATAAAAGTTATTAATAGCTTCCACAACAGCTGCCATAGTTGCTCTTCTTCTATCCCCTACAAAATCTTCTGGCTTAAACTTAGCTAAAGTTCGAATAATAATATTTTTTATCTCAGACAAGTTTGGATCCTTTTTCATGATCTCATCCAGTGTTTTCTGATCTCTAAACTCTAAAACAGGTGACATAATAACAATATATGACATTTCATCTAGATTAATTTGCATCTTCCCCAAAGAATATAATACTCCTTCTTGTGGCTCAACTGTAGGAGGTTTAGGAATAAGCATAGGACCAATTACAAATCCTCCTATAGCAATACCCAAAATCGCTGCAATAATAGGTATCAATATTGGTAGCAATTTCTTCATTTCTGTCCCCCCTTAGACGAAGCAGTAGAGGTACCTGTTAACGATGGTGTCTCTGGTATCTTAATATTTATCTCAACTCTCCTGTTAAGTGCTCTATGTTCTGGCGTATCATTAGGATAACGTGGTCTATACTCGCCATATGTAGCAGCACACATTTTGGCGGGATTAATTCCCTCCTTTTCAAAGAAATGCAAAACAGCTAAAGCACGGGCAGCACCTAGCTCCCAGTTGGATGGAAACTGGGGTGTATGAATAGGAATATTATCGGTATGTCCCGTAATACATATCTCTCCGTTGGCATTTGCCAATACTGGAACGAGTTTTTTCAAGGCTGCTTTCATTTCCGGTTTTATTGTAGCCTTTCCCAAATCGAAGAAAATATCACCCTGCAAAATTAAAGTAATTTCTCCACTAGCCGTCTTAACCTCAACAGGCTGTTTGGCAAGTTCAGATAATATTTTTTGTTCCTCTTTTCCCATCTTTGAGAGTTTTTCCTTAAGAGCCTCTTCTACGGCTTTTTGTATCTCTTTGGCAGCTCCTTCGGCATTAGCATAAGTCTGCATAACTGTCATAGGACCAACTTGAATAACATCCGGAGGTACGGGCATAGGTGGAGTAAAAATAGGATTAGCTGGTAAAACTCCTAAACTTCCACCAAATGTAATAATAAAGGAAAATGCTATCTGCTCAAACTTCACAGGATTAATTGTCGAAAACGCATATAGCAAAATGAAGAAAACAAGAGTATTAGTAACAAGGTCACCATAACTCAAACACCATAATGGTGCCCCTCCACCTTCTTCACATTTACATTTATTTTTTGCCACTTACTGTCCGCCTCCTCCACCAGACAATGCTTCTTCAACAGCCTTACGATCTGCTGGAGAAAGAAACGATTTGAGCCTTTCTTCTAAAACTCGAGGATTCTCTCCTGCCTGTATAGCTAAGAGCCCTTCAACAACCATCTGCCTAATAGCAGCCTCTATCTCGTCGTTTGCAGCCAACTTTTTACCTATGGGCAGCATGAACATATTTGCCACCATAGAACCATACAATGTTGTAATCAGAGCCAGAGCCATGGACGGACCAATGGTGGACGGATCATCAAGCTGTTTAAGCATTTTAATCAAACCGACAATGGTACCTATCATACCATAAGCAGGTGCCAATTCACCCCAATAGTCAAAAACCTTTTTATACATTGCATGCCTGGCTTGCATGGCTTCAATATCTGCTTCTAAAATCCCCCTAACAGATTCAGGATCAACACCGTCTACAACAAGTTGAACCCCTCTCTTTAGGAAGTCATCTTCTATTTCTTGTATAGCTTCCTCCAAAGACAAGAGTCCCTCTTTTCTTGCCCTGTAGGCAAGGTTTACCAGCGTTGTAACAAGTTGAACAGGATCTAGTGTAACCCCTTTTAGAGCAGCACCAATAACACCACCAATACCTGTTATCGTCTTTAAAGGTAAGGAGGCAATCGTTGCACCCAGTGAACCACCAATGGTAAGTAGAGCAGAAGGCAAACTAAGAAATGTGGAAATTGGCACACCACCAAGCATACCTGATATAACTAATATAGTCGCTAAACCTAATCCCGCAAGTAGTGCTATATCCATTAGTCACTAACCTCCTCTACCCCATGCTGTCTACGAATAAGAAATCTCCCTTTAAATTCTACTATAAGTTCTATTATTTCATCTATGGACTCCTTAACTACATACTTATGACCATTTGTCAATGTAACAACGGTATTGGGGGTCTCTTCAATAAGTTCAATGTGCTCAGGATTAAGGTAAAAAACAGTTCCATTAAGCCTATGTAGTTTTATCACGTTACCACCCCCAATGTAAAGTGTAAGGGAAGGAGCATAACCCCTTCCCTTACTTATATCGGCTACTATCTCTTAATATTCAGTATCTCTAATGTGATTTCATCCGCCGTTGTTATAACTCTACTATTAGCCTGGAAACCTCTCTGGGTAATAATAAGATCTGTAAATTCTTCTGCTAAATCTACATTAGACATCTCCAATGCTCCGGAGATAACCTCTGACCCAAGGTCATCAGCTGTTTTAAAGCCTTCAAAACCACTATTTGCAGAATCAGACCACAAGTTAGATCCTTCCCTCTGCAAACCTGCGGGGTTAGAGAAAGAAGCCAAGGCTATCTGTGCTAGTGGTTTAACAAGCCCGTTGGTAAATGTACCAACGACTTGCCCATCCGAGTTTATAAAGAAACTTTCAAGTTTACCCTCTTTAACACCATCTGCAGAACCTGAAACAGTAGATTGTGACGCATATTGAGTTAAAGCATTAAATGTCAACCTAATATCCATAGGATTAGCTCCGGCAAATTCAGAAA
>JAADFF010000093.1 GCA_013153035.1 Dictyoglomota bacterium
CAACATGCCGAACCCGGAAGTTAAGCCCACGAAGGCCGATGATACTAGTCACCGCGAGGGGCTGGGAAAGTAGGCCGGTGCAGACCCACTAGAGAATGAGGGAGCCGCTGGAAAGTGGCTCCCTTTTTTCGTTTTGAAGAAAGATACAAGAGGTAGTGGATACGGATGGATAGAAAAATGGACTATAGGAATGGAAGATATACAGGAAAAGGAACAGAAAGTAAGAGCAAACTATAGTGTATAGAAACATGAAACATATGGATTCTTGAATAGAGGATTGTGTTGTTGATACGTAACTCGTATGAAGATGTACTGATGTTCTAATGGGTAGTTGTTTTAATATGAGGGGTATAGAATTCTCTCGTTTCAGGAATTTTTACTACTGAAAATCTTTTTAGTTTTTATGTATTATTTTTTATCTATCTGATGGACTACAGTTTTCTAAAATATTGACCGTTTCAAGCTGATGTTTATGGTTAATATCACTTTTATGAAGATCCTGTGTTATTCGTTTTTTTGATGGAGACCGTGTTTATATTTATAACATGGATTTGTCTTAATGATATTCTTCTAATACAGATCTTTATTTTTAAGTTGTGTTTGATGGATAAAGGTTTATAGTGTGTATGTGTGGTATGCAATGAAGCATGTCTCAGCCACAAACTTTAATAGGTGTTGATATATCTGTAATTCAACTGTGCTATCACATGAGGTTGTTTTCATATATTTCGTCAAATACTTTGTGATAGCGTGCAAATATGTCTAGTATTTCTGGATCAAAATGTTCAGGCATTACTCTGCCATCGCCTTTAAGTATTATGTTTACAACTTCATTGTGTTTCAAAGCTTTCTTATAAGGTCTAGGAGATCGAAGTGCATCATATATATCCGCTAGGGCAACAATACGGGCTTCTAATGGTATCTCGTTTCCCTTTAGTTTGTCTGGATATCCACAGCCATTATACTTTTCGTGGTGCCAGCGGGCTATGTTTTTAGCCATTTCCATTTCATTTTCTTCTTCTCCTCCTAGTATTTCCCATCCGTAAATCGTATGCTTTTTCATTATTTCCCATTCTTCTTTGGTCAAAGGACCTGGTTTGCGAAGAATATGTTGTGGGATAAGTATTTTACCTATATCGTGTAGTGGAGCGAATCGGCGTATGTCTTCGATAAACTCCTCCCTCATACCAAGTTTTTCTGCTATAAATGCCGAGTACTCTCCAACGCGAACAATGTGTTCTCCCGTTTCATTATCAAATTGTTCTGCTAGTCGTGCGAGTCTTCTGGCAAAGAAATAGTATGCTCTCTTTAGGCTTTGCTGTTTCTCTTCGAGCTCCTTATAGGCATCTTCGAGAAGAATGTTGTTATAAACGAGTTGCCGTTGAGTTTCTAAAAATTCTTCTATGGTTTCTTCAAATGTTTCTGTCATCTCTTCTATTT
The DNA here is from genome assembly GCA_013153035.1 of Dictyoglomota bacterium. Classification (GTDB taxonomy): domain Bacteria; phylum Coprothermobacterota; class Coprothermobacteria; order Coprothermobacterales; family JAADFF01; genus JAADFF01. The sequence continues at coordinate 1,441 of JAADFF010000093.1, forward strand.
CTAAGGCATTACTTTTAAATGAAAGCAACTCATTTTTAAGGTGTTTCAGAAAGTCGGCTATGGCCTGAGGAGCTTTTTTATCAACAGTTTTCCATTCTTCAAGTGCTTTAGTAATGATCTGTATATCATGGCTAATATGTTTGGTTATGAGAAAGGCAGTAAGTCCTGAGCCTGTAAGAAAAATAATAACACCAACTGTTATAAGAAACATAACCACAGAAAACTCTTTTAGAAGAGGGGTAAAATCTAAAGTCAAATATATGATATATGGCTGAGGAATATAAACAATATCTGCTCTTGACGATTTGGGGAGAGAGGTTAACCATACAGAAATTAAAGTTCGCTTTTCTGGTACCATAAGGAACCTTGTTTCTGATTCAAATATATTACTTTGTTCTATTGTGAAGAGTTTATCTGGGGTAATATTTATGTTCTGAATTTCTTTGGGAAGGGGAGAGTATATTTTATTGGGATAGATAATCTCTATGTTTTGCACCACATCTATATCGTTGACTATCTTCTCCACTGATGAGCGGAGAATCATTTTCAGATTAATGTCACTATGCACTTCAGTTCCTAGTGCTAGTAATTTTCCATCTTCTATAGGGGCAAATATGAATTTGTAAAATGTCTTTCCATCGGCGAGACCAGGAATGAATGCTCTTGGAGATGCTATTTTTCCGGCAGATGTGACAGATGCTACCTGAGAAAAGAAAGGGAAATCATCAAATGATATATTTGAGAATAATGTGCTATTGCTAAGAATAACGGTACCTGTTGGTGATAATATCAGTTCTACAACATCTGAACATTGTGTCTTATCGGCTATGATCTCCTCATTATCGATGTAGGAAAGACAGGTTAGTAGATGATTTTCTGTTGATAGTTCTTCTTTTTGGAGTATCTTGTCAAACATAGATAAGGTTATTTCTGTATTTTTGGTGATGAGATATTCCATTATATGGGTATCGTGATAAACTACACTTTGGGCAAAGAACCATGTTCCGGCGTATACTACAAGGGCTACGAGAAGGGCGTATCCGAGCAGCTTAGAATATAAGATTGTAAATAGCGATCGTTTTTTTCTTTGCCTATTCATCATATGAATATTATACCTGATCCTGAGGTAATATTAAAAATGGAAATTATGTTAAGGGGGTGGTTGTATGCATCCGTATGTAAAACTTGCCAAGGATGCTGTTGAGGAGTGGGTACTCCATGGGAAAAAGATACCTGTGCCTGATCCGTTGCCTGAGGTGTTTCAGAGAAGAGCTGGATGTTTTGTAACACTCTACAAGAATGGACAGTTAAGAGGATGTATTGGTACGATACTACCTGTTTATGAAAACTTGGCAGAAGAAATTATCGAGAATGCCATAGCGGCTTGCAGTAGGGATCCTAGATTTTATCCCGTAGAACCTGAGGAGCTTCCCTATCTTGAATATAAGGTGGATGTGTTATCGGAGCCTGTGCCTGTCAAGTCTATTGAAGAGCTTGATCCTAAAAGATATGGAGTGATTGTTGTGTCTGCCGTATCCCCTTATAAAAAGGGAGTGCTTTTGCCAGATTTGGAGGGAGTTGATACTGTAGAAAAACAGCTGTCCATCGCCATGGCGAAGGCGGGCATTCATCCTGATGAACCTATCGAAGTATATAAATTTACTGTAGAGAGGTATGGTGAAGATGAATAAGTATGGATTTTTTCAAGAAATAGACAAAGGGGTATATAGGTGTACAGCATGTCCATTTAAATGTATCCTTAAGGAAGGAGTACGAGGTTATTGTGGTGTGAGAGCAGTTGTTCAAGGTAAGCCTGTATCTCTGATGTATGGCTATCCAGTATCTATTGCCGTCGATCCTATAGAGAAAAAACCTCTTTTTCACTTCCATCCGGGTACGAAGGTGCTTTCGTTTGGAACATTGGGGTGCAATATGCGTTGCAAAGGATGTCAGAACTGGGAGATTGCCCATACAAAACCTGAGGAATGGAGATATCAGTTTTATCACATTGAGCCTCAAGAAGTACCGTATCTTATGAAAGAAACAGGGGCCAATGGTGTAGCTTTTACTTATAACGAGCCAACAGTGTGGGCTGAATATGTTTATGATGCTTCCTACGAGGTGAAAAAGGTAGGAGGGTATACTGTTGCCGTTACCAATGGGTATTTTTCTGAAGAAGTTAGGGAAGCGTGGGCTGAGGTAGTTGATGCTTATGCGATTGATTTAAAGGCTATGTTCAAGGAAACATATGCCAAATTTGCTCCAGGTATCAGGCCTGAAATTGTCATGGATAATATCAAATGGTTATTTAATAGGGGTAAGCATGTTGAAGTTATTGTCAATTTAATGCCGGGTGTCAATGATAGTGATGAAGAAAGAAAGGCAATGATAGATTTTCTTGTTTCTGTGTCTACCGATATTCCTTTTCACATTACGAGGTTTTATCCTATGTATCAAATGAGAGATATTCCTCCTACTCCTATTGAGGAGCTATTACAATTTAGAGAAGAAGCCCAAAGTGCTGGTCTAAAATATGTATATGTGGGTAATGTTAGAATAGAAGGAGTAGAGGATACCTATTGTCCTAATTGTGGAACTCTACTTGTAAAAAGAGAGGGTTTCTGGGTATCATTAAATAAGATTGACGATGGAAAGTGTGTAGAATGCGGATATAAAATATATGGAGTATGGTAGGAGGTGCAAGTATGTTTACCCTTGACTTAGGAATAGATTTGGGAACTGCAAATACACTTGTATATGCTGCTAATCATGGCATTATTGTGAGAGAGCCATCTACTATAGCAGTTGCGGTTAGAGATAGAAAGGTATTGGCTGTCGGAAAAGAGGCCTATAATATGGCTGGAAAGACTCCTGAGAATATTGTTGTTGTTAGACCTCTTAAAGATGGTAATATTGCCGATTATGATGCCACTTTGGAAATGATTAAGTATTACATCAAGAAGGCAAAAGAGGAGTTGAAACTTATACCCTTTATTCCTAGAAGAATGAGGCTAGTTATTGGTGTGCCTTCAGGGGCAACACAAGTTCAGAGAAGAGCTGTGGAAGAGGCAGCCGAAGCTGCTGGGGCTCGAGAGGTTTATCTTATAGCAGAACCTATGGCTGCTGCTATTGGAGCAGGCCTTCCTGTTGAGAAGCCACAGGGTAATATGGTAATGGATATTGGTGGTGGTACGACTGAGATTGCCACTATATCTTTAGGAGGACTTGTTGAGGTTAAGTCTGTTAATGCTGCCGGTGACGCCATGAATCAAGCTATTGTTGATTATATGAGAAATCAAGAGAAATTGTTTATTGGTGAGAGGACAGCGGAAGAGATTAAAATTCAAATTGGTAAGGCTCATCCCGAGGTTACCGATAAAGAAATGAAGGTAACGGGTAGGGATGTAACATCTGGTCTTTCCCGTTCTGTATTTGTTAATTCTACTCAGGTGCTTGAGGCTATACAGCCTATACTTGATGAGATGGTAAAGGCAGCGTGGGAAACCCTTGCCAACACTCCACCAGAACTTCATAAAGATATTGTTGAAAATGGTCTTTGGCTTACAGGTGGTGGGGCATTGTTGAGGGGACTTGATAGGCTACTTAGGGAAAAATTAAATGTACCAGTAAGAGTAGCTGATAATCCACTGGAATGTGTTGTTATTGGTACAGGTAAGGTCTTGGAGAATGTTGATCTCTTAAAGGCTGTTCTCGGCGAGAATCGGTGATAGAATGTGTCTTTGAGGCAAAAAGAAAGAAAGGTTATACTGTATGGTGTAATAGCCATTATAGCCTTTCTTGTTGCTATGGCTCCTATTTATTACAATGTTGCTAGATATGCATTTAAGCCTGTGTGGTATGTATCTTCTTGGATTGGTGAGTTTGGATATAGGGTGTCTCAGGCTTGGGAATGTTTTACAATAACTTCTTCGGTGAGTATTAGCGAAGAAAAGACAAGGGTGTATACTGCTACTGGTGCTTACACCTACGGGTATATTACAGAAGTACGATGGTTAGGAGATATCAAAGAGTTTTATGTTAAGACAGCTACGAAAATCCCCGCAGGTCTTGATGCGGTTGTTGTTTCCGCAAAGTCCAGAGGATTTGTAGGTAAGATTGATACATGTGATGCTTATGGTTGTTGGGTGATTAGTTTATGGGATAAAAGACTTAATTTACCTACTTTCCTAGGTCCTAGTGGTTATATTGGTTGGTTGAGGTACACGGGTAGAAAGTGGCAATTTCATTCTGTTAGTGCGCCATTAGAGCCTGTAGAGAGAGGGCAAGAGGTATATTGGTTAGGTAATCCTATGGTTCGTATCGGGAAGACAACTTCGACTCTGTCTATAGCTACTGCCAATGTATCCCCTATCCAAAAGGAGTTTTTATACACACCCGTATTTATTTATGTTGAGGTGAGTACGAGGTGATAAAGGTAGGCTATTGGATAAGACTTGTTTTGGAGATATGTTTCTTGCCTACACATACTTTATATGTTTTTCATGATTATCTTTCTGGATTTGAAGGATATCTTGTTTATTTAGTTGTGGGATTAGGTTTTTTATACGACATGGCTATGGGTTACGGGGTGATGTTTACGGTGTTTGCGTTATTCCTTGTGTTTTTACAGCATAGTGAAAAAGTACTTTCGCCATATGAACTTTTTATAATATTTACCGTGGCTTGGCTGTTTGTTTTGCTATATAGAGGATTCCCTCATATTTATACTCTAATAGCGATGACCTTTTTCTTATGGGAGGTTTATGTTAGTGTCCGGAAAAAGAGACTTATATATTAAAACTTTTATGTTTCTTGGCTTTATTGTGGTTGTTATGTTGTTTTTAACTGTTCGTATATATATACTTCAGGTTGTCAACGGAGATTCCTATAGAAAACAGGCAATTGCTAATTATACACGGATTATCTATATACCAGCTCCCAGGGGGACAATTTATTCTGCTGATGGGAAGGTGTTGGCAGAGGATAGATATCTTTATACCTTATCGGTTGTTCCTATTAGAATGAAAGATGATACTTTAAAGAGAATATCAGAGGTGTTTCATATTGGAGAGGATATTTTAAAGCAAAGATTAGAAGGCACAGGTAAATATCCTTTTCAACCTGTTCCTTTAATAAGAGAACTTGATGGCAATGAAATATGGCTTGCCATGAAGCTTGCCCAGTACGATCCTTCTATACAAGTAGAAGCCTTACCGCAGAGATATTATCCTTATAAGGATTTGTTTGCCCACGTTGTAGGTTATGTAGGGCAGATTACCAAGGAAGAATTATCCCATCTTCCTAGTACTGATTATCGACCTGGTGATGTTATTGGAAAAATGGGAGTAGAAAAGGCATATGAAAAGGAGCTTAAGGGGCAAAAGGGTATTCAAGAAGTTGTTGTGAATGCAAGGGGACAGGTATTATCATCTAAGATTGTCAAAGCTCCAGTTAAAGGAAAAGATATTTATTTGACCTTACAGGTTGATGTTCAAAAACATATACAGGATGTATTTATTAATGGAAAATTGAAAAGCGGAGCTGCTATTCTTGTTGAACCAATAACAGGAGATGTTATTGCATATTATTCTCATCCTTCATTCGATCCTAATGTGTTTGTAAGAGGTGTTAGACCATCGGATTGGCAGAAATGGTCTAAGTATAACAATCTGTATGATAGGGTTATTGCAGCACGAGTACCGCCTGCATCAACATTTAAAGTGGTTACTGCCCTTGCAGCCCTTCATACAGATGTGATTACTCCTAATACGGTTCTTCCCGATCCGGGATATATCAAGTTGGGATCGTTGGTATTTCATGACTGGTCTTATCCCCGTAGTCATGGATATCAGACTGTTAAAGAGGCTATCATGAATTCATGTGATGTATTCTTCTGGCAGTTGGCTTTGAAGATGAAACCTGAGGATATATATAATACCGCCCATGATTTTGGTATGGACGAAAAACCCTATATTGATATACCCGGTGGAGTGGCTGGTATTATTCCAACTCCTGAGTGGAAAAAAAGAACATATGGGGAAAATTGGTATGTAGGAGATACTCTTAATATGGCTGTAGGGCAAGGAATGGATGCTGTGGCTCCCATACATGTATTGCAAGTTTTTGTGGCTATTGCTGGAGATGGCATTCTACCGTTTTTACATGTTAAAAAAGATCCGGAATATCATCCACCTAAGACGGCGGCTATGAAATATGCCCCATACTTTGATGTTATAAGACAAGGCATTCGCTTGGTTGTAAAGAGGGGTACAGCTCGTATAATAAATATTAAAGGTGTTGATTTAGGTGCTAAAACGGGTACTGCGGAGATAGGACTTAAGCATATATATCACACGTGGCTTGCATACATGTCGCCAACGAAAGAAGGTCATGTAAAATATGTTGGGGTGTTCTTTGCTGAAAAGACACCGTTTAAGAGTTGGGATTTGGGTAAAAGAGTGAAACCATTTTTAGAATGGCTGCTGGTAAGGAGGGCAAGCGGTGAGGGATGAGATGAAGCTAGAATTTCTTGGAGGTAGAGTTTATAGGTTGCATGTTGGAAAGGCAGATAGGTTCGACATTGTTAGATATATCTCGGATATGTATCGCTCGAATCCTGGTGATTTTGAAGATGTAAAGCTTGAAGTTGTATATAATATAGCCCATCCCTTATCTACTAAAGACAAAAATTTTATTAAATGGCGTATAAAGAGTTTTACTGCAGGCAATATTACTGTGTCATTTCTAGAAGAGGGAGAACTTGTGTCTAATGATAGAGATGGTGATAAGGTCATTCCTTTGAAGCCTGTCCAATCTGATATGGATATGTTAGTTGATGAAATAACGGAAGGTGTTGAGGAATCATCTATAGATAATATACCAACACTCGTTCTTGGCACATTGCGTTCTGGTTCTGAGATTGATACAGGAAGGGAAGTTGTTATTCTGGGAGATGTACATCCTGGTGCTGATATCTATACGGAAGGGCCTGTGATTATTCTGGGAACATTGTCGGGTAGGGTTTTTGTACTGTCAGATAAGGCATATGTTATTACTAAGAGATGTATAAATGGTATGATTGTCTTTGAAGGCAGGGCATATGAATGTGAAAAAGATACTAAAGATGATGAGTGGCTTTTGTTTTTACCAGACGGTGGAGGAGTTGAAATTTATACCGATAAAATTGGATCGCTAGCAAGGAGGGTTAAACGGTGGCTGGAAGAATAATAGTTGTGACATCTGGTAAAGGTGGCGTTGGAAAAACTACTTTTACTGCTAATGTGGGTTATGCTTTAGCTGAAAAAGGATATAAGGTTTTACTTATTGATGGTGATGTGGGACTTCGTAATCTGGATGTTCTATTAGGTTTGGAAAGAAGAGTTATTTACAACATAATGGATGTCATTACAGGTCGAACAGAGCTTTCTAAAGCCCTTGTTAAAGATAAAAGGGTACCGGGTAATCTTTTCTTACTTCCTACTAGTCAGACAAAGTTCAAAGAAGATATTCCTGAGGAAGCTTTTGTGAACATTGTAAGAGAGGCTAGAGACAAGATGGGCTTTGATTTTATACTTATTGATTCTCCGGCAGGTATAGAGTATGGATTTCGCCTTGCTGCTAAACCAGCTGAAGAGGCTATCATTGTTACCATTCCTGAGATTACTGCTATTAGAGATGCCGATAGAGTTATCGGTCTTTTAGATAACTATGGTATAGAGAAAAGAAGTTTGGTTGTCAATAGAGTGGATATAGCGGAAGTAAAAGAGGGTAACGTTTTATCTCCGCAAGATATTTCTGATGAGTTATCTGTTAAACTGCTTGGTATTATTCCTATGGATAAGATAGTAACAGAGGCCACAAATGAAGGTAAGCCTGTTATTGTTCTTGAGAAGGAAAGAGGAAAAGCCACGCTAGCTGGTAAGGGTTTTATGAGTACGGCAGAGAGAATTATTGATGAGAATGCTCCCTTATGGGATCCTGTTGAGGAATATGTACCTTCCTCGGGTGGCATACTAGGTTTCTTCAAGAATCTTCTTGGTGGTTCTGGGAGGTAATCGGCTATGGCATGGTGGAAGAGTTTATGGAAAAACAAGGGAAAAAAGTCGGCAGATATAGCTAAAGAAAGGCTTCATGTGATGCTGCTTCATCAAAGAGGACTTCTATCCAAGCAAGATTTAGAGAGTATGGAGAAGGATCTTATAGAGGTTTTATCCAAGTATTTAGATATCAATCCCGGTGAGATCGAGTTCGAGATTAAGAAAGTAGACGAAAAATATCAGGCCATTAGCTTTATTATTCCTGTTACATCTAAAAAGTGATTTCTATAGAAGCTCTGCGTAAATACCTGAAGAAGTGGTGTGGTTTTCTTTTGGCATTAACTATTATTGTCTTGATGTCTGCATCAATCATTGCCCTTATTGCTGCATCTCAGTGGGGTATTCATATAACAATGCTTCCGCGACTTGCAAAGTTGCAGATGATATGGTTTGCTATTTCTATATTGGCCTTTATAGTTTTATATCTATGGGTTGATTTCGATTTTGTTGTAGAAATAGCACCATTAATAGCTTTGCTGGTTATTGGATTGCTTTTATGGACCAAAATCATGGGAGTGTCTATTTATGGTTCACGAAGGTGGGTTGCTATAGGTAGCTTTACTTTGCAACCATCTGAGTTTGCTAAGATATCCTCTTTGTTAATGACAGTATATGCCTATAGATATAAGGAAGATTTGATAAGAGTTACTATTAGTGTTATTCTTATACTCATAACTTTAGGACTTATTATCGTACAACCTGATTTGGGTACTACTATTCTTATAGCTTCTGGTGTGCTCGTATCAGTCTTCTTTATGGGGATACCGACAATAATCTTTTTAGGAGCAGTGGCTTTCATGGCGATATTACTTCCTATTTTGTGGAACCATTTAAAGGAGTATCAGAAACTAAGGGTGAAGTATTTTCTTAATCCGGCTATAGATCCTCACGGTCATGGTTACAACATTATACAGGCGCTGACGGCTGTTGGGGCAGGTGGTATCAGTGGTATGGGAATTTACAATGCTACCCAGGCAAAGTTTGGTTTTCTGCCTGTTGCCACAGCAGATTTCCTGTTTGCCTCGTATGCCCAAGCTGTCGGTTTTATCGGAGTGATAGTTCTTTTTATAGCCTATGGGGTTTTATTTTTCTGTTTGTGGTTATATGGTTTTACCACAGATGATATGGGAAGAAAAGCTTTTATTTATGGTGCTTTATGGATATGGTTTTTTACTTTTTGGGTTAACATTGGGATGAATATAGGAGTTATGCCTGTGACTGGTGTTCCGCTTCCATTTTTTTCCTATGGTGGTACCCAGACCCTTGCTAACTTCATAATGCTCGCCCTTATAATGCAGGCAACAAGGGAAAAGGTTGTTGTTGATAGTATAGAAAAATTGAAATTTGGTGAGGATAAATGATAGATAGATTGACAAGAGAACAGCTGTATAGTGTGAAAAAACCTGGTAGGTATATTGGTAAGGAGTATGGAGGCATAATCAAAGAGCATTATGATGTATCGTATCTGTCTGTATACCCTGATTTATATGAAGTGGGGATTTCTTATTTCGGTTTGCATATATTCCACTTTATGATTAATGAAATTAGTTGGGCTTATCACGATTATGCTTTTGTTCCTGCTCCTGATATGGAAAGACTTATGAGAAGGGAAAATATTCCTCCTTATGGAATGCAGTCGTATAAATCTGCAGTCACTTTCGATGTGATAGGTTTCCATGTTCTTACGGAGATGAATTTTACTAATATTCTTCTGTTTTTAGACTTGGCGGGAATACCACTGAAAACAGAGGATAGAAAAACAGGTGACTGGCCCCTCATTGTTGCCGGAGGTCCGGCTATTTCTAATCCTGAACCCATGGCAGATTTTATAGATATTGTGTTTATTGGAGATGGAGAGGTTAATATACCACCTTTTTTGAAAATTATTAAAGAGGCTAAGAAAAAAACTTTTCCTCGTGAGTGGATTATCGATAGAGTTTATAGAGATATTCCCAGTGCTTATATTCCATCTAAATATGATGTAGATTTTCGTAGTATGGAAGTTATTAAGCTTGATGGTAAGTTTGTCAAAGGTGCAAGAGCGTCTAGAGATGAGATGTATATTCCCAGAAAAATGCTTGTTCCCAATATTGAAGGTATACAAGAAAAAGCCACCGTGGAGATTTTCAGGGGATGCACAAGAGGGTGTAGGTATTGTCATGCAGGACAATATTATCGCCCTGTTAGAGAAATTGATTATGATCAAGCAGTATCGGTTCTTAAAGATATTATTAGCTATACAGGTTTTCTGGATGCTGGGGTTCTTTCTCTGTCTACTATGGATTACTCGGCCATTGAAGAGTTTGTTACTCTTCTAAAGAATGATTCCCATTTTCGCGATGTACGCTTTACATTACCATCTCTCAGAGTAGAATCTTTATATGAAAACTTGCTGGAAATGGTTGATCCTCACCATTCCATTAACTTAACTATTGCTCCTGAGGTGGGAAGTGACAGATTGCGCAGAGTTATTAATAAAGACTTTACCAATGAGCATGTTCTTGAGGCTATAAAACGTTTAGGGGAGAGGGGTTGGACCAAATTTAAGTTTTATTTCATGCTCGGTTTGCCAACAGAGACTGATGATGATGCGGCAGAAATAGCAAAGATGCTTCTCAGAGCGGATAATATTTTGGCTACCTTAGGTCATCGCAAACGGAATATATCCGCCACTATTGGTTTGTTTATACCCAAGCCTCATACGCCATTTCAATGGACTGCTCAAATAAGTTTGGATGATTACAGCAGAAGATTGTCTATTATTAAACGTATGGTAAGAAAGAGAAGAAAGATAACAGTCCGAAGTCATCCTTCTTTCATATCAATTGTTGAGGGAGTGCTTAGCAGAGGTGATAGGCGACTAGGTGATGTGATATATAAAGCATATAAACTGGGTGCTAGACTTGATGCGTGGGATGAGCATTTTAATGAAGATGCATGGAGGGAGGCATTTTCAGATATAGATATCGAAGCATATCTTGGTTATAGAGGACTTGGATGGACATTACCATGGGATAGAATATGGGTAGGTATGTCTAAGTATCACCTTAAGAAAGACTGGCAAAGGGCTATTCGAGGGGAGATTTTACAAGACTGTAGACTTGGATGCTATGGATGTGGTGTGTGTGATTTTAAAAAGATATATAATACGCTTGTATTTGAAGGAAGATTGCCGGTGATTGCTCATGAGTAAATTAACATTGTTTTTTACCAAAGAGTATCCTCAAAGCTTTCTATCTTATAGAGAATACTTAAGACATATTATATACGCTCTTCGAAGAGCTGGAGCTGAGTTTTCTTTTTCAGAAGGTTTTCATCCTCGTCCGCAGATTTATTCAGTGGCATCTTTATCTCTTGGTGTCGAGAGTCGTATAGAACCGGTATCAGTGGAGTTGAGAGCCCCATTCGATGACGAAGTGTTGCCACGGGTTTTGCCTGTAGGGATACATTATCTTGGAAAAATCGATGGATATATTGAAAGTTATTTAGCGTTGTATAGATATAACAATACATACTTTTTACTTTCTCATCCTAAAGAGGGATTAGGTAAGTTTATCAAGGAGAAAAATATACCACCTTATGAGATAATAAAAGAAGACATTATTACTGCCAGTGGTTCTATGCTGTATTATTTGGGGGTGAAATAGGTGGCCATTACCATTGAGCGTGAAGATTTACCAGAAGAGCTATCTCGTATACTAGATTACTCTATTAATATTAAAGCTACTGATGTTCATTTTCGGGCTGGAAAACCTGTGTATATGAGGATAGCGAAGCATATGATTCCTTTTCCAGAGCTGGGTAGCTTTGATAAGAAAAAACTGGAAACCTTTGTTGATGCTTTGCTGAGTAAAACAGTTAAAGGAGTTGTAACCTCTCGAGGACAGGTGGAAACATCATTCAATTATGCTTCTGTAGCAAGATTTCGTCTCACAGTGTTTCTTAGCATGGGAAGGTTTGCACTCTCGTTTAGATATATTCCTATAACTATTCCTACTCCTGAAGAACTCCACTTGCCTGAAACTGTAAAGAAGGTTGTTGATTTTTCTGATGGTATTGTTTTGGTTGTTGGTCCTACAGGTTCTGGTAAAACAACAACTTTGGCATCTATGGTAGATCTTATTAACGCTCAGAGAAAGCTTCATATACTAACACTTGAAGATCCTGTAGAATATTTCTTTGAAGATAAAGAGTCACTTGTGACTCAACGTAGTTTGGATAGTGATTCTAGTGATTTTAAGACCATGCTTAGAGAAGCTCTTAGAGAAGATCCAGATGTTATAGTCATTGGTGAGATGCGTTCTATGGAGGATTTTGAGTTTGGCATACAGGCGGCCGATAGTGGTCATCTTGTGTTTGCCGCTGTTCATACTGTTGATACAGTTCAGACAATTCACCGTATTGTAGATGCTTTTCCTCCTATTGCACAAAGGCAAATACGCGATTCATTAGCATCGCTTATAAGGGCTGTTTTTGCCCAGAGGTTATTGCCTTTGAAGAACAATGAAGGTGTTGTTCCAGCTGTTGAGATAGCTTGGGGTAGCCATATAGAAAAGCAGATTCGTGAGAACAATATAGACCAAATTTATGACATTATAAAAAATGGAAGAGAACTTGGAATGCAGACATTAAATCAGGCTATTGCTGAGCTTGTGGCCAAAGACATGGTTTCCCCAGAGGAAGCAATGATGGCAACCCATAGACCTAAGGAACTAGCTCTTCTATTAAAAGGCTTTACTGGTACGGCATTAGGAGGTAGTGCTGTTGACTGGCTTATGGATGACTAAAGATGTAGAAAACCGTCTTCGTGCTTATGCTGAGATGGTGCTTCGCTATGGAAAGAGTTTGACCTCCCATGATAGTTTTGAAGAGGTATGGGCCTTATCAATTCTTGATAGTGTGATAGGTTGGCAGCATGTTAAAGAGTCGTGTCAAGCGTACAGATGTGATACTGTTACAGATATTGGTAGTGGAGCAGGTTTTCCTGCTATTGTTATAGCTATATTGGAGCCGCAAATTACAGTAAGAGCCATTGAAAAGAAAAAGAAGGCGGTAATTTTTATGGAGATGGTTAAAGATAGGTTTCAGCTTAAAAACTTTTTTCCTCAGTGGACAGATATTACAAAGGAAAGAATTACAGAAGGTATAGTTACATCAAGAGCTGTGGCTCCTCTTGATGAGTTTTTATCTCTTATTAATAGCTCAGTCTTTACTCCCCTTTATCTATGGAAAGGACCAAACTGGATGTCCGAATTTAAAAAGTATCGTAGTGTGTGGTAT
>JAADFF010000077.1 GCA_013153035.1 Dictyoglomota bacterium
CTCATTAAGATTACACCTATCAATCCCACTGTAAGTGCTAAGAAAAATCATATGACCAATGACATAGACCTTGAAACAGGGCTTCCTATGAAGCACAAAGACTTTGTAGATAAACTAAAAGAGTATGGGTACGATGTCATATTATCTGTTGGAGATACAGAAGAAAACCTCGTCGGTTCAAATTGTGGTCAGTTCATATTGCGATATGTCAAGGAAAGTGAGCTGGATTTAGAAGGAGGCTACAAATACATCAAAGAGCTGGGGATAGTGCTATAACACTATCCCCAGCCACCTTCTTACCTCATCAAGGGGCGGTATATGGGCAATGCCATACGCCAGATTTTTTAAAGCACACTCATGCACATCGTGGGGCTTATCGGCTACCCCATCGCATGGCACAACAACATGGTATCCTCTAACAAATGCACTGCGGGCCGTTGTATCAACACACAGATGTGTTCTTACACCAAGAATAATCAGTGTATCAATACTCTCCTTGACAAGAATATCGTCAAGGAGGGTGTTGTAAAAGGCATCATAGGTAGACTTCTTGACAACATATTTGGCAAATCCTTGGAAGCGTCTATCTATATCGGCATAGGGTGAGTATTCATCAAGTACATTCCCCCACCAACGGTGCATAGGACCATTTTCCATATCCACATGCTTAGTGAAAATCACAGGCACCTCATCACAACCACGAATATCTTCAAGAAAAGAAGCTATCTTATCGGCAACACGGTCGGCTTCAGAAAAATACAAAGGAGAACCAACATGTGTAAACCACATCTGCATATCAACAACAACGATAGCAGGTCTTTTCATGCTTTCTTTAAACCTATTCCACCGCTGTGCTCTAAAATACTTACAGCTCAAACACCTTCATCTCCCCTAGCCTGCTTTTTATCTGCTGTGCAAGTTTTTCATATCCTTCCCTACCCATAAGGGCATATGTGGCGTTTTTGCCTGCCTCAACACCGGGCTGGTCATAAGGATTAATATTGAGAATCTTTCCTGCCAGTGCAGTTGCAAATTCGTATACAAAGAAGAACTGACCTATATGCTCCTCGTCTATTTTAGGGAAGATAACTTGCATCGCTGGTCTACCGTTGTCTGTAATGGCAAGGTATGTGGCAAATTGCTCAGCCAGTATCAGCTCTTTAAGGGTTTTACCTTTGAGATAATCAAGATCGGTGATATCTTCGTGAATGTCCTTGGGTATCTGGATATCTATCCCGAAGTCCTCAACCCTTAGAAATGTAATAACTTTATCAAAGGGACCTTCATTGTAAAGTTGAACCTGTGAATGCTGGTCGGTGGTGCCAATAGCCTTAATAGGAGTCTGCCCTGTAAATACCTCTCTACCATCAAGGGTATACCTCTTACCAAGTGACTCTGCCCACAGCTGTCTATACCAATCGGCAACATTGGCAAGATTATTGGAATACGCAAACATCACAGCCATGTTCTTACCCTTCTTAAATAGATACATATGAGTATATGCTATAAGTGCAGCAGGGTTTTCCATAAATGGTTTCTTGGTGCGCTCTGCCATAGTCTTAGCACCATCTACCAGAGCTTTTATATCTACACCAACCATGTAAAGTGGCACAAGCCCAACTGGAGTCAGCACGGAAAATCTACCACCAACATCAGGAGGTATATCAAACATGGTAATTCCCTCGGCATTGCCTATCTTTCTTAGCACACCTTTTTCAGGGTCAGTTATAAATATGAGATGCTTTTTCAGAGAAACACCGGCATCTTCCAGCCACTTTCTGGCTATGAGATACTCAGCAGCAGTTTCAGCAGTTCTCCCCGATTTGCTGATGACAATAACAAGAGTTTTTTGAGGATTAAGCATATGAAGAAGTTTTCCTACATAGTAAGGATCTACGTTATCGGGCACCCATAATCTTGGATATCCATCTCTCTCATCTTTGGGTAAACCGTTGTAATAAACACCCTTTATTGCATCCCTTGTGGCTATAGTACCAAGAGCAGAACCACCGATGCCAAGCACCAATACATCATCAAAGTTGTATTCCTTAAAAGGCTTTAATGCTTCTTCGATGTACGATACATCTTCATATGGAAGTCTTGTAAAACCAGGTGCTTCCTGCCAAACTTCTTCAATATACCTGTCCATCAAATCTGTATCGCTCTTCATATTTTCAAGCGATACACCATGCTCACCAATATTTTCTTTTAAAAGTCCTGAAAAATCAAACTTCAGCATGGTATCACCTCCTTTATCCTTTCACAACACCCTTAGGTATCTGTCTACTAACTTTTCGAGCAATCCCAACCCTATCTATAACATTGACCACCTCATCTACATCTTTGTAAGCATCGGGAGCCTCTTCGGCCACTGTTCTCTTAGAAGCAGACTTTACAAGTATGCCCCTTTCTTCAAGCTGGGAAATAATATCTGTCCCCTTATGCCTCTTTAATGCCTGCCTACGAGAAAGCACTCTACCGGCTCCATGGGCTGAAGAGCCAAAGGTTTCTTCAAGGGCCTTCTCCGTAGGAACAAGCACATAGGAACCAGAGCCCATATCACCTGGAATGAGTACAGGGTGACCTGTCTCTTTATACACATCTGATAGCTCTTCCCTACCAGCAGGGAACGCCCTAGTAGCTCCTTTGCGATGAACCACGAGCAGCTTCTCAGCGCCATCAACAACATGCTTTTCAATCTTTCCTATATTGTGGGCTACATCGTAAAGGAGAGGCATTTCATCGTACGCAATACCCAATGTCTTAACAAATGCCTTTCTCACTCTATGCATGATAATCTGCCTGTTTGCCCATGCAAAGTTTGCAGCAGCAGCCATAGCAGAGAAATATGCCATACCTTCCTTTGATGAATAAGGAACAGCTGCAAGCTGTGGATCTGGTACCTTTATGCCGTACTTCTTCATAGCATATGCCACCGTCTTAATCCAGTCAGTGGCAACTTGATGTCCTAAACCACGAGAGCCTGTGTGTATCATCACAACAACTTGATCGGCATACAGTCCCCACTGACGGGCAATATCTGGCATAAAAATATCTTCAACTACTTGAATTTCTATAAAGTGATTGCCTGCCCCCAATGTTCCTAGTTGCTTTTTTCCTCTATCAAAGGCTTTTCCAGAAATCTCATCAGGATCGGCTTCTATCATCTCACCGCGATTTTCTGTCCTATCCAAATCCTCCGACAGTCCCATATCATTTTCCACAGCCCATCTAGCACCGAATCTTAGTACTCGTTCCATATCAACCCGTTTTAATTTCAAATCGCTCTCGGCACCTACGCCTGCAGGGACAGAATTAAAGATAGCCGTAAGAACCCGATCCAACTTGCTCTGCAAATCAGACCAAGTTAAAGGGGTTAGCATCAACCTTACACCGCAGTTAATATCAAAACCTATACCACCAGGGGTAATAACACCATCATTAACATCAAAGGCCGCTACACCACCTATAGGAAACCCATAACCCCAGTGGATATCTGGCATACCAATAGCATACTTTACAATACCTGGAAGAGTAGCAACATTCTTTAGCTGTGTAATAGCACCATCTTCTACAGCCTCCAACAATCTTGAAGATACATAAAGTCGTGCAGGGACACGCATACCACCTTCTCTTGGTATTTCATACACAAACTTATTTAACTCTTTGAGACCTTTCATATACTTCACCTCACAAATCTAATATAACAGAGACGTCCCACCTCATTGAGAAAGATACAGCTTTAACATCTTCACCAGTGGGATGTTTCCCCTTACAAGCTTTAATCCTTACAGTTATATTTACCAAACTATTTCGACGGCTATAAGCAATATCTTCAAGAGAAACAACTTTTATATTGTCTGTTTCTATAAGATACAAAAGATCTGAAAGAAGAGATACCAACGCAAAGGTCATATCAGGGCCATCACCTGATAGGGAAATAACAATATTCACATCATCGCAATCTGTATTTCCCCAGACATAGTCTGACAAACCAATGATGAATCCCTCTATAATTTCCTCTAAAGAATGTCCCTCAACTGCAAGTAAAGCATCAGCTGTATGGTCCTTAATTTCTACTCTCAAAATATCACCCCCTTGATATAATACTCTATGACACTACCTGTATACAGGGAGGAAGACTGGTGAAGAAGAAAAAGTGGCTACTACTGTACATCATACTTGCATTGTTAGCTGTTTATTTAGGTTTTCTTACTCCCGCAACCTACGCAGAACCAGAAAGGCAAACCGTCTATTTCGGTATTGATAAGGACTTTCCTCCATATTCATGGAAAGACAAAGATGGAAAAGTAAAAGGTTTTTATGTAGACATATACAATTACATCAAAAAAGAACTGGAAAAAGAGGGATATCATGCTGAAGCTATAGTGGAAGCTGGTCCCACGATCATGAAAATGTTCGATGAAGATAAGATACAGGTCATTATGGGGCTGAGCATAACCCCAGAACGGAAGAAAAAGTATTATTTCACTATGCCACTCCACATATTGACATATAAAATGTACACAATAAAACATAAATATATCAAATCCATCGACGACTTAAAAAACCCAGTATCCCCTTTAACAATAGGTGTACTTGAAAACTCATCTGCAGAATCATATGTAAGGTCAAATTTTCCTTCACTTTTTATCAAGGAGTATCCTAGCGTAGAAGAGGCCATAAAAGCTTTACTCGAAAACAAGATTGACCTTCTCATGGGGTATGAGTACATTGTCAAATTTTACTTAGATAACTACTTTAAAGATGCCAGTAGTCAAGTGTATCCACTACCCATAGATTTTCCAGGAGGTCATAAATGGCATGCTATAGCCATCAATAAAAATCATGAAGACTTAGCCTACAAAATTGATGAAATCATCAAGGAAATGTCCGAAAAAGGAATACTGGCAGAAATCAACAGCAAATGGTTCGGACAAGAAGAACAAACATTTTCTAGAAGCAAATTGCTTTACTACATCCTATTAGCGGTTATAGGTATTATCAGTGTAGGTTTTGCCTATCACATACAGTTAACAAATGCTACTAGGAGATTACGCACCCTGATTAAAGAAAAGGAAGACCAAAGAAATCAGCTGGAATACCAGATGAATGAACTTATGGCTGCCAGAGAAGAGCTAACCGCTATGAGCGAACAGCTTATGGCTCAACAAGAAGAATTGACATATCTATATGAAAATGAACGTTCACTAAAAACACAACTAGAAAAACAAAACGATTTCCTATCTACACTACTTGCATTTTTTAGAGTACCAGAAGAGGGAAGTGATTTTACCACTCAACTAAAAAACTTTCTTATAAAAACAAAAGATGCATTTGATGCCTCTGGAGTTTATCTATATAAATATGTGCCAGAGACAGATTCGTTATCACTTGTTGCATACGCCGGTGAACCCAAACCTGCCCCATCCATCTCACCAGGAATAGTTCAAGCATTCCTATTAGGCAAAACTACATTTTTACCTGCATCTGCAGATCCTATCGCATCAACACTTGGAGTGGAAGACGGAATTATTCTAGTCGTTCCCCTCATAGCCCTTAAAGAAAATAAAGGCATACTTGTACTGTACTTCCCCAAAGAAATACCAGATAATGAAAAGAGTAATGTCACATCTATTTTGGAAAACCTTGCCCCATCACTGGGCATATACATGGAAAATATGATGGTTATAGAAACCCATCTATCAGAAATGGTAAAGCTCAGGGAACTGTTACAGTTTATAGAAACAGCAATTACTATCACAGATATCGACGCATTGTTGAAGCAATTTACTGTGTTTGCAGCCAAAATCTCTGGTATGGAAAAGGCATTCCTATTAGACAAGGACAATAACATTGTCTTTGCCTCACACGATGGAGTAGAACATTATGTTGACACAATAAAGCGATACCTAGATAAAGAAGACTCTATTTTCTATGATGAAGCATCTCAACTTCACTTCTTCATACTCAAGTTCGATATTAGAGACCAGCAGTACAAGCTTGTGGTATTATCAACCTCACCAGAACTATCTCCTGAATCTATTAAATCAAATACCTATTTCTTAAAACTCGTTACTAGGTTCGTGAGCATATACGCTAGCAACATTTTATACGCTAAGAAACTAGAATCTCTATTAAAAATGCGGGCCAAAGAGAGTGCACTATTAAAAGGCATCGTGGAGCATATGCTGAAAAGAGAAGACACAGAAGAAAATCTCGTTATCACATTAGCAATGATATTAGAACGCAGTGGCATACCAACAAGAGTAGAAAAGAACGGAAAAATCATTTATGGTAAGGAAGATATTCCCGAGGTCGATAGCTTTAGCATTTCATACTTTGGTGAAGAATATACACTCATTTTAGGAGACAAAATACAGGAACATCTAAAATCAACAATTAGAATGTGGATTCAACTCAAAGAGGAAAAGGCTACATGGACACAGAAGCTAGAGGAGTCAAGAGCCGAATGGCTTGGCATCATCGATTCAGCCCCGTATCCACTAGTGGCCATAGATGAAAATGGTATTATTAACAAGGTCAATAGAGCATTTGCTACCCTTGTAAACAAATCGATTGATGATCTTCTCGGAAAGAATATCAACGATATCGTACCCGGAATATTGCAAGCTTGCGAAAGAGAAACATGGGAAGGCTGGCATTGTTATGAATGGCTAGTAGATGATATTCCCATAGGGAAAATTCTTATAAAGGGAGAGGTTTAGTCCTCTCCCCTGTTATCGGGTGTTCCTTCTTCTATCCAAAACTCTCCTTCTTCATTAATCTCCTTTTTAAAAATAGGTACACTATGCTTTACCTCATCAACCACCCACTCTACAGCCTTAAATGCTTCTCTTCTATGTGCTGCACCAACAATAACAATCATCGATTCATTTCCAACCTCAACTCTACCCAGTCGATGATGTATCTCTACAAACAAAACTTTAAATCTCTTTTGAGCTTCTTCCTCTATACGCTGCATCTCTTTAATCGCCATAGGCTCATAGGCATCGTACTCCAAAGCCAATGTCTTACCATATCTCCCATCAGCCCGTGTAACACCGCGAAAAATTACCCATGCTCCAACCTCCGGAATAGTAGGTATTTCATATACTATTTGTTCTTTATGAAGTTTAGCCATAGAAGTCACCCCCCAGATACAGGTGGAAATGCTACTATCTCGTCATCAGGTTTTATTTCATAACTATCATCTACGTATGAGCCATTGACAGCAACAAGTATAGGAATATTATCTAATCCTTGCTGGGCCAATAACGCCCGAAGATATGATTTCAAGTCTTTTACCGTTCGCACATCTTCTATTTCTACATACTCACCAAGAATATCTCTAAATCTGGCAAATAATTTTACCCTCATAGGAGTCTCCCCTTTAGAGGACACATAACTTTCTTTTCACTAAGATGTATCCAGCCATGCTCCTCAGGATTTTTAGGAACAACATGAACAAGTTGACCATCGCCATACCGATAATCAGCAGCTCCCATTTTTCTTATCTTAGATGAGTAATATGCAACATAGGAAGCCATTTCATCATAAGGTAAAGGATCTGCATCAAATGTGTAATATACGGCAAATGGTCCTGTCTGTACACCCTCAAATGAGATCCCCTGCCTATTATAAACAGCTTTTAGTTCTGTAGATTCGTCCTTATTACGGGCTATAACAAGCCAATGCTTTCCACCATCTTTGATAAGATGTCTTCCTATTTTCAACATATATACAAAGTCACGTGGCACATAATCTAATAATCCTAAAAGAAGACATAGCCTACGCGCATATACATGCTCTGTTAGTAAACAACCACCAGCTGGAGTAGGTATTTCCTTAGCACCAAGTTTCTCGGCAAGTTCTATGATATGTGTACGATTTCGCCCCTTGAAATCAAGTAATATTTCATCAGGGACCCAACCTTCTCTAACAGGCTTTGATGGTGGCAAAAGTCGTGCTGACATTGGTCGCAGCAGCAAATCGGCATCATCACCAAGATAATTAAGATGGTCATCAAGGATTTCACGTCTTTGAGACATGGGTCTTTCTCCAAGCACCTCACCGGTAACAACATACTCGGCTCCAAAAAGATGTCTCATCTTTAGTGCCTTCTTGATCATTTCAAAGTGGCAATCGGCACAAGGATTAAGTGCTCTACCGTATCCCCAGCGAGGTTTTCGGATAATATTTTGCATGTCGTCCCAAAAGTCAATGACATTTAAAGGGATATCATGGATCATGGCTAGCCGTCGCACTCTATCTGCACTGCCAAAGTATGGCACATCAAAATACACCCCCTCAAAGGGGACTCCATACCTCTTAAGAAGTAATGCCACTACCAGACTATCAAGCCCTCCTGAAAACAGCACTAATCCTTTCCTCACACTCATACCTCCTTTTCCATATTATTCCACCCTCTCATAAGGGTTATTAACCTTTCACGAGGCAACATTAACTTATATATTCTGTCTTCACCAAACATCTTGATAATAACATAATCATCAGGATCAAGTACCGTACCAGCAAACGTTATAGGAAATGAAAAAGATACTATGGAAAAACTAATACCAGTTTTCCCATCAGAAGAAATATAATTCCCAATAGGCATTTCTTCCTCAGGAATATCTTTTAGAGACTCTAATATAGACAATACACTTTCAGAAATCCTCATATCGAAAGGTATAAACATGCGTGCCCTAAGACCATAAAAACCAAGCATATCAATGAGTATGCTATAGTCTTTTTCGGGCTGTCGGGCAAGAGCTGCATACAATAACCCCTTACGCGAAATCTCGTCTGTATAAGCACTACCAGAAAAATGAAGTTCACCAGGAAATATATCATGCCATAAGACGGTAAAATGCTCCCGTATCATATTTACAGGAGAAACATTACTTGCAAATACCCCTTGGAATTCCATGCCATTACCAGCATAAACTTCTACTTTTTCACCTATAAATGACATAAGCGATATATCAACCTTACCTAATGTGTCTGTAAAACATAAATAATATGGAAGAACTGCATCACTAGCTGATAGATGAAATCTAGAAGAATATATACGAGCACCCTCACCCGGTTCTTTAACTTTAAATTCAATCTTGTAAACCTTCACATTCCAAACGCTACTATATGTGTAAAATTCTTCCCCAGGCACATCTATAACTAAAGAAGCCAAATCACCAGATAAAATGCTATCTACAATGGGACGCCTAACAACTAAAGATGATGTCCTGCGTAATTTTACCTCCGTCTTCTTTAAATCCCCAGCCAATACAAGTTTGCTTCCCATATCTATCTGCAATGAGGCTTTCACAAGTTTCGACGGAATAAAAATCTCTCCCGCTTCAGTAACCATTAGCGTTAAACTTCCAGCATAACGATCTTCAAATTGTATATCCAGGAAGGGGGAACCCTCTACTTTTACTGTCTTAGAGATGGCTCCGGAGATATATAAACGCTCTCTAACAGGTGAAATTCCTTTAGTAAGTGCCTTTACATATAATCCTTCTGCTTCTGAAGGGATAACTACGCGTTTTTTCTCCAATCTTTCATGTTCTTCAATTATCTCCGGTTCAATAGGAACAGTCTTGTCATCATAAACGAGAAAATACGCATACTTTATCTTCTTTATTTCCACAGCTTCCCAGTGCCTCCCAAAGAACCTGCAAGCATATTAACTGCACCTACAAGTGCTCTAATATCAGAAAATGATAACTTCTCCGTTTCAGCAAATGGTGGTTTACCCACTTTCACTTTACCATCAATAATTTGATTTTTCACCACATCTAAATAGTGTTCTACAATACCTAATGCTAAGGCATAGCCTAGCAAATCATAAAAATTATCTATCTCTACATTTCCGCTTACCACAGCTTTTTTAAAACCTAACCATCTGCTTCGAAACTTTTTAGCAGTTGGAGACCACATGTAATGTATACGGAACATAAGAAGACCAACCAACACAAGTAATACAGACACGGTATAACCTACATAATACATGTTAACTTCTCTTGTAAGATAAGTCACATATGCAGATACTCCTGCCCATAATACGGAAAAAGCTCCAATAAGATAGGTAATGCCCTTTATACTTTTTCGTGGTTTACCATATTTTTCCTCATATGCATCATCAACAAGTTGCATGTATTTCTCCCAAAACTGTCGCTTATCTATCTTTGCAAAATGTGAATACAAGTCATCTACATCGATGGTATCTGTCTGTGTTTCTCCGAATAATCCGCTTTCTGATACCAAATCTGGAATTAATTCATAAATGGAAGCCAAAACCTTATCTGACGGAGTATCAACTTTTTTTATCTTTATTTTTGTCATTTCCCCCATAATGGCCTTATCTTTTGCAAATACAACTTTAAGATAGCCATCTTTTATCAACCTGTAAAACGAAGCTGCAATACTATCAACATAATAAAATTTCTGCTGTCCCAAAATCGGGGGAAGTAGATAATCCTCAGGTTCATAGGGATGCCCTACATACCATCTATAAGATTCTCGCTGAGAAAACCATAGAACAATATCTACAATAAAAAGTACAAATGCAACTGCTAATACAGCATAGAGCAATATATCACCCGATATACCAAAGAGTGTTATTGTCGCCGTCATCTATTCATCCCTCCCAACATGCACAAGTTTAGCAACAGCCGGCAATGCATCAACAGTATCTACAATAGACAGTGTAAATAAAAACATTTTATACTTACCCTCTCTTACAGACTCGAGATTGATATTCTCCAAGATAGGGATCCCTTTCTTTAAAAATAACGTGTGAATATAACCATCACCTGAATACCTCTCAATAGAAGGTGCTTCAATACCTACAAGAAGCATTTTCTTGGACACAAGATAGTGTGCTTTCTCTTCATTCAAAGCTACGTAGTCTTTATCGATAGTTCTATTCATAAGAGATAAACCCTGCCCTGTTTTTATAAGAATACCATCAACACCCGCTAAATCTACTTCATATAATTTGTCTATTCCCACAACCTGTACACTATAAATGTCCTTCAAGACAACTTCTTGATCAAGACCAACATGCATTGGCAAATCTACATGGGTTCCACTATGAAGAGACATATAAAGATATCCTATAGTAAACTTCTCTGAAGAGCTCATCTTTACAACTGGTGGTTTATCGTCCCACCAGTAAAACCCCCCCACATGTGGCACTGTTATATCTATCATAATGCAGTCATACTCCTCAGCCTTTTAATCCTTTCATCAATAGGCGGATGTGTAGAGAACAGTCCTGAAAGCATAGACGATATACCATAAAGAGGATCAAATATAAACATATGAGAAAACTCTTCTGGCACACGAAGCCTTTGCCGGGAATATTCATGATACATCTTGAGTTTCTCTAGGGCCGAAGCCAACGCCTCAGGATTGCGAGTAATCATAGCCGAACCAGCATCTGCCATATATTCTCTCTCGCGGGATATGGCAAATCTTACCATCATTGCAGCAATAGGTGCAAGAATAATAACAAGAATGGCAAGAATCATACCAAGGGGATTTCTATCTTCTCTATCTCTACTTCTTCTGCCCCCAAATGCTCCCCAGAATGTCAGCCTCATCAGAATTCTTACAGCGAGCATTAAGCTCATAGCCAGTACTGCAGCGATAGTACCAACAACGATATCACGATGCCTTATATGAGATAATTCATGGGCAAGCACTCCAGCAAGTTCATCTCTATTCATCATTTCCATAATGCCACGAGTTACAACAACAATACCACTTTTGGGCGACATTCCTGTGGCAAAAGCATTGGGTACATCGCTTTCTATTATACCCACCTCAGGTTTGGGAAGACCTGCAGCAATACTAAGCTCTTCGACAATATTGTGCACCATCTGTGCTTTCAATGATTCATCGGGGGATAATGGTCTTGCTCCTACAGCTGCAAGTGTGATAGGTCGTGCAAATATAATAAAAACAAGCTGATATACTAAAAACCCCACAAAAAGGGTAATACCCCATGTCATATCACCAGTTAGATAACCAACGGCAAGGCCAAAGGCAGCAGAAATAAGAAACATCAGTATAAAAAGAAGTACGGTTTTTATTCGTGACTGGTTAATGGCATCTTCGATGCTTATGATATCCCTCACATTATCACCTCCACCTGGTAAATTGTATCAAAGTTATGTTATTCTGGTAAAAGTACAGAGAGAGTATATGGTATAATTTTAAGGCTACCTAACTTTATGTAGATAGCACAGAAGATTATTTGGAGGTGAAGTCTTGTGGGACTTTTAGGAGAAAATGAAATTAAAGCCGTAAAAGAGAGACTTAGCGGGATAAAGAATCCCGTAAAGGTGGTACTTGTCAATCCACCTAAGGGCATTGATCTGCCTGATATACCAAAAAATCAGTACACAGAAACAACAGAGGAACTATTTGAGGAACTTGTTGCAGCCGTTCCCGATAAGCTGTCTCTTGAGATTCTCAGGTATCCTGAACAGAAAGAAGAAATTTCTAAGTATTATTTATCTCAGCCATATGGTTATCCACTTATGACAAGCGTTATTTTGCTTGATCATGAGGGCAATGATTATGGCATCCGTTTCTATGGTATCCCAGCCGGTTATGAGTTTGCAACAATTCTTGAGGACATCATAATGCTTGGCAATGGTGACCATGGTCTTAATCCTAAGACTGTACAGGAGCTTGAGAAACTACCAGAAGGTGTAAGATTGTGGGTATTTGTTACACCATCTTGCCCTTACTGCCCAAGAGCAGCTAGACTTGCCCATCAGATGGCATATGCTTCTAAAAACATTATAGAAGCAGCTACTATTGAGGCTATGGAGTTTGAAAAACTCTCTCAGGAGTGGCAGGTCTACGGCGTACCCAAGATTGTTATTGGTCTTGGTGATGAGATGGGTAAGGGACAGTTTGAAGGTGCTGTTCCTGAACCAGTATTCATGAGTCACATCAAAAACGCTGTATCTAAATAAAAAAGGGGGCAATCGCCCCCTTTTTTATTTTCATTAAAACATACCTGCTAAACTAAAGGCAATGTCTCTCATAAGTCTATCGGCATGATTCATAGCATACCGAACACTAACAGGACCACACACTAAAGTAAAAGCACTATCAAATACACCCCAGTCTATCTCTTCATGCTCTACCCTGCCACCAATACCTATCACCTTACCACCTGTTATCTTTTTAAATGCTTGGGCTACACCATACGGAGCTTTACCCATAAAGGTCTGCCTATCAATCTTACCTTCACCTGTAAAGAGAACATGTGCTCCCTTTATCTTTTCAGAGAAATTCGCTTTAGCTAGTAGAAACTCTATGCCACTAACAGTTTTTACACTACCCAACAGGTGTAGTGCTACAGATACACCACCTGCAGCCCCATACATAGGTTTACCTAAAATGGAAACACCCGCTTTTTCTTCTACAAGTCTCCCCCACTTATTTAATGCCTCATCAAATACCGGTATATCTTCTTCAGACAACCCTTTTTGAGGACCATATACTACAGCAGCCCCCATACCGCCTACCAACGGATTGTCAACATCTGAAAGAACAGTGATATTTAATCCTAAATTACGGGGAATATCTATATCCTTTACATGTAAAAGGAGTTGTCCTTCAGGTTTTAGTTTATATCCATCAGTGTGTATTGGAAATCCAAGAGGCAGCAATAGCCCTATTCCACCATCAACCGTAGCACTACCTCCAACGCTAATAGTAATATCCTTGATACCCCTTTTAACTAGGCTGGCAATAACTTCGCCCATGCCATATGTTGTTGTCTTTCTAGCATCACGCTGCTCGTCATTGATCAATGCTAAACCTGAAACATCTGCCATAGCAAACATAGCCCAATTGTCATCAACCAAGACGGGGACTTTAATAGGTCTCATCAATGGATCGTGTGCATCTACATACTCTATCTGGCCACCAAAGTGATACTTCCACACCTCAAGAGTACCATCTCCACCATCGGCTATAGGAAAATGTATAACTTCATCTGATTTTCTACGACTATTCCATCCCTTTATAAAGTGGTACCCCGCCTGCACGGGAGATAGACTTCCCTTAAATGCATTGAATGCCACTACAATCTTCAAGTTTACTTTCACCTCCTATTTTTCACTTTAATGCTACCATACTTGTGAGAAATATGTAAAGGAGGGGAGAATATGCCGTACATTTATGTCACAAGGCGAATACCAGAAGAAGGTTTAAAACTTCTAAAAGAGAGAGGATGGGACATCTACATTCATGAAGATGAACTTCCACCAAGTAGAGAAGAACTGTTGCGCAGAGTACAAGGAGCTGACGCAATACTCAGTCTTCTTACAGACAAGATTGATAAAGAAGTATTCGATGCTGCAGGAGAAAACCTAAAAATTGTAGCTAACTATGCAGTAGGATACGACAATATTGATATCGATGAGGCTACAAAGAGGGGAATAATCGTTACTAACACCCCGGGCGTACTTACCGATACAACAGCAGATTTTGGTTGGGCACTATTGATGGCTATTGCAAGAAGAGTTGTAGAGGCAGACCAATATGCTCGCAGTGGACAGTGGAAAACATGGGGGCCTATGCTTATGCTGGGCACAGATGTTCACGGTAAAACATTGGGAATCATAGGATTTGGTCGTATAGGCAGAACTGTTGCTAAAAGGGCAAAAGGATTCGATATGAACGTGCTCTACTATGATCCAATAAAAGCTGATGAGGAAACTGAAAGACAACTAAATGCAAAACAAGCAGACTTGGATACTCTGCTAAAAGAAAGTGATTTTATTGTAATATGTGCCAAACTAACACCAGAAAATAGACACCTCTTAAACAAAGAGGCATTCAAAAAGATGAAAAATAGTGCCTATCTCATAAACATCGCCCGCGGTCCTATAGTAGATGAAGAGGCGCTTGTGTGGGCACTAAAAAATGGAGAAATCAAAGGAGCAGGACTTGATGTCTTTGAACATGAACCTAAGATCCATCCCGAGCTTATAAAAATGGATAATGTTGTACTAACACCACATATAGGCAGTGCTTCAGAAGAAACAAGGGGAAAGATGGCTCAGATGGCAGCATCTAGTATCGTAGCCGTGCTAACGGGAAAAATACCTGAAAATATTGTTAATCCCGAGGTTTTGAAGAAATAAAATAAGGGGGCTCGTGCCCCCTTTTTATATTTCTATAGTGTCTCCCAATCCTACATCAAGATATCCTTCTTTCCAATCAAGAGCAAGTCTTCGCCTCGCTCTATCACCACTACAATGCAATGGGGCAACCTTTTTTAGTTTATATCGCAGATCATTCCACATCTTCTCTATAATATGACCAGGAGTTCTATACAGATGAAGTCCTCCAATGACCCAATCGGGATATTTACCCATGCGACTATTAACTTGTTCAAGAACTGTATAAAGACCTGGATGATTACAACCAACAAGAAGCACATCATGATCGCCTCTAAGATATAGGGCCTGTTCCATAATTGCCCGAGAAGGCAGGTTCTTTAGAAGATATACACCTTCTTCAATCCAACCTTCTGCATCTCTATGAACCATGGATTCGTCAGGAATACCTGCAATAACAGCATCACGGGGTAACCATACATGCCCTATAGAAAATGCAGAAAACACATAAGGGAGACCACCTATATGGTCGTGGTGAGCATGAGATATAACAAGATGATCTATATACTCACCGGGCTTCAATATTCCCAGTGTTTCTATATTGTATTTCAGAATATCCGGTTTCTCTCCAGCATCAAAAAGCACTCTTTTACCACTATCGGTCTCTATAAGGGCAGAAAAACCCCAATCAGGCTTTAAACCATTTTTCGGTTCATTATCATAAAGAATTGTTAGCTTCACGGCTATCGCCTCCCACCCCTTCTGCGGTGATGGTTATTGCCACGCCCTTTCCGTGTTCTTTGTTTTTCATAAAACTGCTTTTTCAATGGTTCAACGATGTTCTTTATCTCCTTGTCAGTTAAAAATCTATATGTTCCCGGTTTCTGAATACCCTTCAGTGTGAATGGGCCAAAGGAAATACGTTTGAGTGTAATAACTTTCTTTCCTAGAGCACCCAGCATACGTCTAATATGTCTTTTCTTCCCTTCAGACAAAGTGATTTCAAGCAGTGTCTTTCCCATTCCCTTTCTAAGAATCTTGACATCCTTGGCTTTTAATAACTCGCCACCAGTGGAGACACCTTCTTTCATCTGTTTAATATCTTTAGCCGTAATATGTCCATCAACAAATACCTCGTATATCTTTTCTTTACCATAACGAGGATGCAACATAAGATCGGCAAAATCCCCATCGTTGGTAATGAGAAGGAGCCCCTCACTGTCTCTATCAAGACGACCAACAGGAAAGATATTGGCCATAACCACACCACGAAGCATATCCATGACAGTCATACGACCTTTTTCATCCTTTTTAGAGGTAATAATACCTTTGGGCTTATGAAAAAGAATATAGACAGGAGGTTCTGGTTTTAGCACCTTACCACCCAGTGTTACCCTATCCACACCAATTTTTACATTATCGGTAGGCTTAGCAAGCCTTCCGTTAATACGGATATTACCCTCTCTTATAAGTTTTTCCACCTTGCGACGGGAATCTATTCCACACATGGCAAGATACTTTCGTATATTAACCTCTCTGCCTGTATCCATGTTTACTCACTCTCCAAACGATTTTCGAATTTATTGCTATCCACATTTACTATAGCACTAAGTTGCTTCACAACTATGGGACCTATAGCAAGAATGAGTATTATACCAGGTAAAGACTTCAAAGTCCAGTAAACAAGTACACTCATAAAGGCGACAAAGAAATTTGATGCCATTTTAGGGGCAAGGGGAGGAATAACAAACATTAAGACAAGTGCCGCTGCGAGTTTACCCATTATAAAGCCAATAACAGAAGAAATATAGAGAGAAACATAACTATCCCGATTGATTTTTCCTATGATTGCAGACGATGCTCCCCACATAAAACCATATATACCAATTTCTATGGCAAATATAAGCCAGAACGGATATGGTGGCATTCCTCTAACGATAAATGATACAAGTGGTGTTAAAAATCCAACAACAAAACCATGAATAGGTCCAAGAAGCATACCTGCTACAAACGCTCCCCACCACATAGGTACCCACATGGTACCAGCCACTCTACCACCAATAGCATGCAAAACAGTTGCTAACACAACAGCTGTGGCAACAAACACAGCATCAAGTAAGAGAGATTTCAGCGAACCCAATTCCCTTTTCACTACAAATCACACTCCTTCTTTAGCTCCTCATATGCCCAACGAGCTAATCCACCAGCTACATGGGTATCAATATCTGCTCCCTCTTCTATTTTCTTTCGTACTTCCTCAGGTTTGGCAGAAAGTATCTTGGAAACAGTAGTTGGTGTAAGTCCCAAGAGAGCGGCGATCTCTTTCTGGGTTTTCTTACCCATGTCATAGAGAAGCCATACATATGCTGCCTCTACGAGAGAAGGAAGCCATGTGAGATTACGATGAAGAATCAGATGCCTCGGACCACCTAGCAATGCCACTGCCTTTTCAACAATTTTCCATACCAATCTGTCGTAACGCTCCCAGTTACCACCCTGTACTTTTATAACTGGCATACTATCACCTCCTTATTTCTTAGATCCTATCTTAGAGGTAACCACCCAGGAATAATCAGAAAGCTGGGATGTTTGTATTTTCACAAATCTCACATTACCGTTAACTGTGAATGTAGATGTATAAACTATCCCCTCAGATGGAAGAGACATAGTACCAACAACTTGCCAATCCCTTGATAATGTACCAGTTTCTGTAAGAACATATACCGTTGCTGTCGCGGGGGCATTAATAACTCTTACCTTTATAGGCAATTTTTCTACATATACCTGACATCCGATATCATGTACCCATACCTTTCTGTAAAGATAGGTGGACACAAGAGAACCAATAGCCCTATTCTGCAACGTACACCGTGGGCGTTTATAACGGGGAAGAACAAACTCACTATAAATAAGCATAACACCATCGGGATGCTCAGGAGACACACGCTTACCATCAATAGCAAACTCTATGGCTCGAGCCATTGTTAATGTCGTTGTAAGTTTAATATCACCTGAAAAAGTCGTATAAGGTGCTTTAACAACAACCTTTTCTGCATGGAGAATAGACCACCTTTTTCCATCGGGCGTAGACAGTACAAGAAGAGTAGCTGTTTGGGTCTTACTGGTAGACACCGCTATGGCGTACTTTACTTCTTTGAAGTTGACATTCATCAAGGGATAAATATGTGTGTTCCATGGTGAAATACATGCATCATGAAACAATCGTATAGCTTCAGGACCTTCCTCATGCACTCCATAATCGCATTTCAGTGAAAAGGTATGAGAAAAGTCCTGTGGGGCAGAAACCTGCCCACAGGACACAAATGCAAATACAAGAGATACTAAAATAACTGCCAGTAATGTAAACTTACCTTTCACCGCTTATCAACTCCACAAGGGCTGTCATACTTCTTACTGGAAATCCTGTAGAGCCTGGAGGATTGTAATGCCATTGCTTCTTTGTTGTTGCCGTACCGGCAATATCTATATGTAGCCATGCCGTATCTTGGGGTATAAACTCTCTCAAGAAGAGAGCTGCTGTCACAGGACTTCCTTCTCTACCTGCACTATTAACAATATCTGCAACCTTACTTTTCATATTTTCTCTAAGATCTTCATCCAGCGGCATTCTATGCATCTTCTCACCTGTGTATTGGGTAACCTTGCTAACTTTTTGAACAATATCATCAGAATTGCTAAATATAGCTGCAGTATAGGAACCCAGTGCAACCACAGCACCACCTGTTAAGGTTGCCATTGTAACAGTTATATCAGGTTTCAAACCATCGGCATACTGAAGTGCTGATGCCAGAGCCAGCCTACCTTCCGCATCGGTATTAGTAATTTCAACAGTTTTTCCATTCTTTGCTCTAATAACATCACCGGGACGATATGAAGCGCCATCTGGCATATTTTCAGCAAGGGCAAGAATACCATGAACCTCTACATCACTCACCCCCAACTTGGCAATTGCCCTCATAATACCAAGCACCATAGCGGCTCCGCTCTTATCAAATTTCATGCCATCCATAGCTGTCGGTGGCTTGAGGTCAAGTCCGCCAGCATCAAATGTTAGACCCTTACCAACAAAGGCAAGCTTCTTTTTAGGTACACCATTTTTGTAGGTGAGACGAATAATGCGAGACTCTTTAACACTACCCTGTCCAACAGCAAGGATAAGATTGTATCCCTCCTGTTTTAAGGCTTCTTCACGAAGAATTTCTATCTCAAAGCTATATTCTTCGGCAAGCTTACGGGCAACCTCTTCAAACCAATCTGGGTCAGCTACATTGGCAGGCTGGTTGGCAATAGTGCGGGCATAGTTTGTTGCCTCTACCATAATGAGGGCTTTTTCAACGGTTGGTTCGTAGCCTTCTCCTTCCGGCACAAGGAAGACAACCTCTTTGGGCTCCTTGACTCCCTCAGATTTAAAGTCTACAAACTGGTAAGCACTAAGCCCAATACCCTCAATAATGGCAGACAGTTCTTCTTTAGTTAATTTACCAGGTAGTTTAACCTTCAAAACATCGCTACCATCCTGCCTCACACGGGTAACAACCTTTGCTGCATGTCTTCTAACTTTTTCCACATCATCTGCAGGTATCCATACTTTATAGTCTAGGACACCCACAGGTTTCATTCTAAATTTCTCGCTCTGACCAAATACAACATCAACAAATGCAATCTCCTCATCTTCGACATAATAATCAGAAGTAACTACCTCATAGTGAATCTTAACGGCATCATAATTAACCACTACTTCCACCTCCCAAATGTTATTTATACACTTTTACAAGAGCAGGACGCAGTAGAAAATCACCCATTTTGTAGCCGGGCCTGATAATTTCAGCCACTTTTCCACTACTACCCCGCTCCCCTTCCACCATAGCAACAACTTGATGTTCCATAGGATTAAAATCCATACCAACACTATCGATGACTCTAATGTCATGGGAGGAAAGGATATTTTTTAATTTTCCCCATACCATAGCCCATGAGCTGTCATGAACTGCCCCTTGCCATATATCATCAAGAACAGGTAGAAGATCTTGCATAAACTTTTCAAGAGCAGCTTTCTCCATATGCGCCAATTTTCTCTCATATGTATGATGAATAGTATCAAGCTCGTTTTTCAAATATCCTATCTGTAAATTCAGCTTTTTAACAGTTTCATCTACATAATCTTCCCACAAACTTTCTATACTCATAAAATGACATCACCTCCAACTACCCATATAAATATACTACTTATTGCTACAATTTTCATAGAAGGCGTATAAAATTGAGGTGATGCGTATGGATGATATTAAACAAGAAATAATAGACGTAGCTGGCAGGCTTTATGAAAAGAATCTCAACGGTGGATACGGAGGCAACCTATCTATAAGAGTAAATGACCTTATTTATATCACCCGCGGTGGCATTCCCAAAGTCAATCTTTCACCCCAAGATATAGCCATCATCGACATCAATGGTAATTTTATAGAAGGCAAACCATCATCGGAATATAAAATGCATTTATACACCTACCAAAAAAATGCCGATCTAAAAGCCATGGTACATGCTCATCCCCCATACGCTATGGGGTTCTCAATTGGTCCTACAAACATACCCACCCATCTTTTTCCTGAAACTTCTATGCTTATAGGAAAAATAGCAATATCTCCTTTCTTTCCATCAGGTACCAATGAGCTAGCAGAAGACATCTCCAATAGAATTGCAGAAGGAGCTATTGCCGTACTCATGGAAAAACATGGCATTAGTGTAGTATCTACTACCAGCCTATGGGATGCGTATTATAAATTAGAGGCAATTGAACATGTTGCAATGGCATGGGTAACACATAAAATATTAAAGGAGGCGAGATAGTGAATCTAGAAAAGATTAAAAAGATAGACCAGCTCAAGGAAGGCATGGAAAATGTTATCGTTCTTGTTTATGTATCACAGGCATATACATTCTCATCGAAAAAAGGAGAGCGTTTTTCCCGACTAATTATCAATGACAAATCGGGGAGCATAAATGCATTTCTAAAATCCCCTCTGCCTCCTCGCAGTGGAAGCATTATTCGTGTCAGGGGTAATGTAGGCAATTATAACGGCAATAAAACATTCTATATGACAGAGATAATGAATACATATAGTATCGATGAACTATCTCCTGAGGCAAAAAAACATCTGTTTCCTTCACTCAGCCAAGAAGAACTTATACATATAGAAAACCAGTTAAAAGATCTTATCAATCGAACACAGGACAATGAGATAAAGAACCTACTTCTTGGTATTTTCTTTGGAAAAGATATACCTTCAGAACTATATAGCACTTTAAAACGTATCTGGCATTATCCTGCTGCCTCTAAGATACACCATGCCAGAATTGGAGGCTTACTTGAACACTCTGTGAAAGCAGCACGACTTGTCGAAAAAATTGCCTTAGAATACAAAGACTTTGTTATAAGAGACATTGCCGTTGCTGGCGCACTTATCCACGATATAGGCAAAATTTTAGAACAAAGAGAAATTCCTGGCACAGGATGGACCGAAGAAGGAGAACTTCTTGGACATATCGCTATGGGATACGAACTCCTTATCGAGGTATCTAAATACATACCTATAGCACCAGAAAAACTAACAGCGCTCAAGCATATAGTATTGTCTCATCATGGCGAGCGTGAAAAAGGGTCACCAGTTGTTCCTTTGACCCCAGAGGCCCTTATCGTTCACGCAATAGAAGATTTAGAATCTCATATGGACAGTATTATAGGTAGCGCTCCAGATGAACCAGGCAGGGGAGAAACTCCCAATGCCTTCAGTAAACGCATTTTTTATTACCACTTAGGGAGGGATACACAGTGAAAATTACATTTTTAGGTGCAACCGGTGAAGTTACCGGATCATGTTATCTTGTTCACGACACCAATATTCAGTTTCTTGTGGATTGTGGAATGTTTCAGGGCCATTCCGAACACAAAAACGACGCTCCATTTCCATTTAAACCATCAGAAATACCATATGTTATACTCACCCACGCTCACCTTGACCACTCGGGGCGACTTCCTCTTCTTGTCAAGCGGGGATTTAAAGGGAAAATCATAACCACCCCACAAACAGCTGAACTATTAAGAATTATGCTCCTAGATGCTGCCCATGTACAAGAAGAAGAAATTAAACGTATCAACAAGAAAAGGGTACGCCAAGGGCTTCCTGAAATCAAGCCCGTTTATACAACAGAAGATGTGGAAAAAGTCTTTCCCCTTGTTGTTCCTATATCATACGACAATAGATATCCACTAAATGAGCATGTAGAAATAAGATTTAGAGATGCAGGACATATACTCGGCGCCGCCAGCGTAGAGATATGGGACCATATGGATAACGAAAAAATTGTGTTTTCAGGAGATTTGGGTCAAATACCCAATGAAGTGCTTCATGACCCTACTCTCATTGAAGAAGCAGATTATGTTGTGATGGAAACAACATACGGCGGGCGTAAACATAAAAGTCTTGAAGAGACAAGAAAAGAATTTCGCGACGCTATAGTCAACGGTTTAAAAAATGGTGGCAACATCCTCATACCATCTTTTGCCGTAGAAAGAACCCAAAGAATACTATACGAGTTAAGGCTACTCTGGGAATCAGGAGAGCTTCCTAAAGATGTCCCTATATATCTAGATAGTCCATTGGCTAGCAAAGCAACGGAAATATATAACGAGTACAAAGCCTCTTACAAACCATATATCCAGAAATATTTCATCGACGGAGACTCACCATTTAATCTTCCCAATCTACACATGGTAGAAAGTTCTCAAGAGTCTAAAAAGCTTAATGATGTGTCCGGCGCCATAATAATAGCTGGCAGTGGAATGTGCACAGGTGGACGCATACTACATCATCTTAAACATAATCTGTGGAAACCACAAACTACACTTATATTCGTAGGTTATCAAGCCCAAGGCACACTGGGTCGTCTTATCGTTGACGGTGCCAAGACTGTAAAGATATTTGGAGAACCCGTTAAGGTCAGGGCAAAGGTATTCACTATTAATGGTTTCTCTGCCCATGCAGACAGAGATGATCTTTTAACATGGGCTACATTCTTTAAGACGAAACCATACTTCATTTTAACCCATGGTGAAGATGATCAAAGACTGGCCTTTGCCAACTTACTTAAGAAAAGGGGATATAAGGTTCTCATTCCTCAGTACAAAGATTCGGTTGTTCTTAAACCTGACATGCCAGAAAGATACCCAGTGCCTATTAGAAGAGATGCTACCAGCGAAGCTCTAAAACTCATCTCTCAAATCTACGGTGACCTTCATGAACTTGAGGATATTATTGCAGAAGAAGGTGCCACCCCAGAACTTGTAGGTATACTTAAAAGTATTAGTACTCTGGTATCCTCTATTAAGAAGGTATAGTTTATAATGATAACACTGAGGAGGTAGGTAGCCATGAAGGAAGTATTGAAATATATCAAGAAAAACATATTAGGATTTGTTGTGCTGACAGTTATAACCATATTACTCGTGGGTTTCTTGTATTCTTACTATATGGTTTACCTACCACAAAAGCAAGCCCTCATACAAGAGCGATATGAAAATCCAGAGGAATTTGCCAATACCAGCGGTGTACCATCATTCCACATAGAATCCAACTACTGGGATTGGCTTAAAACACAGTTTACAGGACCAGGTAAAGCTGTACCCTACAGCTATACCCGTTAAGGAAAGGAGGATGCACTATGGCAGAAATTGTTCTCAACCATGTATGGAAAATATTCCCCACAAAAAAAGGTGAGGTTATCGCTGTTAAAGATGCAAATTTAAAAATAGAGGATGGAGAATTTATGGTTTTCCTTGGGCCATCTGGTTGCGGTAAGACAACAACGCTCCGCATGATTGCAGGATTGGAAGACATTACCAAGGGCGAAATACTCATCGATGGTAAAGTCGTTAATAACCTTCCCCCAAAAGATAGAGACATTGCTATGGTCTTTCAGAACTATGCCCTATACCCACATATGAAAGTATTTGATAATATAGCCTTTGGTCTAAAACTGAGAAAAATCCCAAAAGACGAAATCAAGAAAAGGGTACTGAAAGCGGCAAAAATGCTTCATATCGAAGAGCTCCTTGACAGAAAACCAGGTGAACTATCTGGTGGTCAAAGACAGCGTGTCGCCCTGGCAAGGGCAATTGTCAGGCAACCTAAGGCATATCTTATGGATGAGCCATTGTCCAACCTTGATGCAAAATTGAGGGTACAAACAAGAGCTGAACTTCTCGAACTTCACAGACAGTTGGGTGTTACTACCATATATGTTACCCATGACCAGGTAGAGGCAATGACACTAGGCACAAGGGTAACAGTTATGAAAAAAGGAGAAATTCAACAGGTGGGAACCCCTCTTGAAATATACTCTATACCTGCCAATATATTCGTTGCCGGTTTTGTCGGCTCTCCTCCAATGAACTTCATTGAAGGACAACTGGTCGAAGAAAATGGACAAATGTGGTTTGTCTCTGAAGGAGATATTAAACTACACATACCAGAAGACATAGCAGGTCTTCTTAAGCAGAAAAACGCACCAACAAATATTATCCTTGGTATTAGACCTGAGGATGTACATCTTAAAGAAGAGTACCACAAGGAGATCAATGATAGCTGGATAGTAAAAGGAACAGTCAAAGTTGTTGAAAGATTGGGCGCAGAAACTTTTGCCCATTATGAGGTTGGAGGAAGATTCAAAGTTATAGGACATGTTTCTCCGCTTACACTCATTGAACCTGAAGAAAGCAAAGAGCTACTATTTGACATGACAAAAAGTCATTTCTTTGATAAGGAAACAGAAAAACGTATTGGCGGAGGCCTCGACTTGAGACCTGAAATATATCGCAAGAAACAGGCAAAGGCCTCATAAAAAGAGGTGAGTCTATGGCCAAGAAACCAACAGTACTCATAGCTGATGATGAAGACAGTGTACGCCTCCTTCTCAAGGAAATACTTGAGGAGGAGGCTTTTGTCATAGAAGCCCGTAACGGAGGCGAGGCAATAGATATTGCCCGCATAAACAAACCACATGTTGTATTTCTTGACATTCGTATGCCCGGTATTGATGGAATGGAAGCTTTGAAGAAGATAAAAAAATTGCTACCCAATACACCGGTTATAATGCTTACCGCCTATGGAGACGCAAATCACACAATTACAGCTATGAAAGAAGGAGCCTTTGAATATATTGTCAAACCATTCGATATTGAAGACATCCTTGATATCTTTCACAAAGCTATGGCCTATAGGGAATCACTTAGAGAAGTAGAAGTGCTTTCACCGTCATCTGAACCGTCATCTTCCATACTTGTAGGTAAATCTGACGCCATGAAGAATATCTTTAAAATTATAGGAAAAATTGCCGAATCACCTGTCAATATACTTATCACAGGAGAAAGTGGTGTAGGCAAAGAACATGTAGCACGAAGCATACACAATGTATCCTCTCGAGCTGACAAACCGTTCATACATATACCGTGTTCTGCCATCACCGAGGAAACCATAGAAAGTGGAGAGATAACAGCAAAAATACTTTCCGCTCAAGGTGGAACTGTACTACTTGACGAAATAGGCGACCTTAGCTTTGCCGCACAAGGTTTCTTATTACCCATTATTGGAGAAAAACGTATACAAAGAGATAATGAGGAAATCCCCCTTGATATCAGATTCATTGGCACCTCTAGCGAGGATCCACAGAAACTTGTAGAGGAGAAGAAACTGCGCAAAGATTTTCTCTTTAGACTTAATGTTGTACATATTCACATTCCTCCGCTAAGAGAAAGAAAGGAAGATATACCCGAACTTGTTTTTTACTTCATTTCTAAATACTCTAAGGCCTATGGCATTAAAGTTAAAGGCATCACAAAAAAGGCTATGGACCTGCTTACCAGCTATGATTATCCTGGTAATGTTAGAGAGCTAGAAAATATTATAGCAAGGGCAATTGCCATGTCAGCTAATGCATACATTGATGTGCATGCTCTTCCCCAAGAATTAGGGAAGAAACTGGAAAATCTATCTGACACATCTGAGTCGGAGGAAGAAAAGGGTAATACACTTTCAACAATTCCCGTTCCCGACGGTAAATTTGTCTCTTTAAAAGATATTATAAAACAGGTAGAAAAAGAGACTATTATTAATGTACTAAAGCAGTGCCGTGGCAATAAAACAGAAGCTGCAAAGAAACTGGGTATATCTAGACAGGCACTATTTAAAAAGATAAAAGAATATGGCATAACAGATGAAGACATTATGTAATAAGGGGGATTAATAAACACATGATTCATATACGTCGTTTTATAAGGGATCTTGTTATATTTACAGTAAGCTATTATATAGGTTTCTTCATACGCTTCGGCTATCCTTTCCCACAAAAAAATTTTTCGGATTTTTCACGTATATTTCCTTTAACTCTTTTAGCATTCATACTCATCTCCCTCATTATGGATAACTATCCCCGTATCAACCTCTCTGCCTTAGAAGAAATCTCTGGATTCGCCGCCGCCTCATTAATTACAACATTCATATGGTCAACCTTTAACTACTTCTTACATGCCTTCGCCCTACCCCGCTCTATTCTCTTAATAGCCTTCATTCTCCAGATTATTATGTTAACGATAGCTATATACATAGAAAGAAAGCTGGGATTATCTTGGATAAAAAAGACAGTTGGAGTTATTGGAGAAACTCATATAGACAATATATCTGGTATACCCATCAATTCACCAGAGGTTATTGACAAGGTAGATTCTGTAATAGCATCTTCGATAAAAAGTGAACAAGAGGCACTTTTACTTCTCAAAGCTATTGAAAAGGGAAAGGATATCTTTATAAAACCCAAGCCGGCCGATATCGTTCTTCATGCATCAAAATTTCTATCTCTGGGTAGTCACCCCATTCTATATTATTCAGCCCCTATCATATCCCCAGCAGAAAGATTTTTTAAACGTGTTATGGATATAATCATGGGACTTATTGGAAGTATGATTACAGTTATACTTCTGCCCTTTATTGGAGCTGCCATATACATAGACAGCCCGGGTCCTATTTTCTATTTGCAAACTCGCTTAGGAAGAAATGGTAAACCCTTCAAGGTCATTAAATTCCGTACCATGATACCCAATGCTGAAAAATATACAGGAGCCGTTCTTGCCACAGAAGATGATCCTCGCATAACAAAAGTAGGTAAATTCCTCAGGAAAACCCGTCTTGACGAGTTACCCCAATTTTTTAATGTACTTATAGGAGACATGTCAACGGTAGGACCTAGACCTGAGAGACCTGAGATGTACGAAAAAATAGAAAAAGAACTACCACTTTTCAGAATGAGACTTATGGTTAAACCGGGTATTACGGGACTGGCTCAGGTATATGGAGAGTACGACACACCACCAGAAGAGAAATTAACATACGATCTCATATATATACTCTCAAGACCGAAACTTCCTCTTGACATCCGTATTATCCTTATGACCATCAAGACGATGCTTACCCCTTCCAAGGCTAAGTAATATATAATGAGTTAGTAAGTTAAAGGGGGTATGTAGCATGCACGATGTTTTACTACTACTAAAAGACCTTATGTCTATTCCATCAACAACAGGACAGGAAGAAGAAATTGGTAAGTTTTTAGCCGCTATTCTTCGTTCTATGGATATGGAAGTTCATACGCAAGAAGTAGAAAAAGGCAGATTTAATGTTATCGGAAAAAGAGGAAATCACGGGGTTCTCATAGTTACACACATGGATACCGTACCAGCCGATGAGGACACTGATAAATTGTATCTTCAAAAAAGTGGCATGCTTCGCGGCAGAGGAGTTATTGACACCAAAGGACTAATAGCAGCTCTTCTGGCAGCACTAGCAAAAACTAAAGATCCGGTTACAGTAGCATTCGTTGTAGACGAGGAAGAAACAGGGCTAGGTTCAAGAGTACTTGAAGTTCCACCAAGCAACTATACGCTGGTACTGGAACCCACGGATCTAAAGATTGCCAATATTGAAGCAGGATTTTTAGAGGTTGTTGTTACATTCTACGGCAAATCAGCACATGGAGCCCATCCAGAAAAGGGCAATAACGCACTGGAAAGGCTTTATGCATTTCTACAAAATGTAGAAAACCTTTCATTTGTCAAACCAGAGCATCCCTTGTTCTATCCCCCACTTTATCTCTTACAAGAAATAAAGGGAGGCTCTGTCATATATAGGGTACCAGACAAGGCTATATTAAGATTAAACTTTATCCTACAACCAGGCATTTCTCCAGTGAAGGCACTTGAAGAACTTAGCCAATACATTGATGAAGACACAGAAATTGAAGTTGTAGACATGGATGAGGCCATTGTCATTGATGACGACGAAGATGTTGTCATAAGACTAAAAGAAGCGTACAAAAGGGCTGTAGGCTCAGAACCAGAATTTACTGTTATGAGAAGTTGGACCGATGCCGCCAATCTCTATATGAAAGGACTAAAACCCATTATCTTCGGAGCAGGGAGTTTGTGGAAAGCACACACATCTGAAGAATCTGTCACGCTAAAGGAATTAACCACCTTGAGAGATGTACTCATTGAATTTATAGAGGGAGAGTAGTATCAAAAGTCTTTATATGTTATACTAACATTGTCTTTATTTGCTGTACAAAATAAAGGAGGCACCAGTCATTATTATTGAGATACGTAATTTAACATTTGGCTATAAAAAGGGGAAACCAATATACAATAACTTGTCATTAACGCTAGGAAAATACCCATGTGAAGGGCTAGTTGGCCCTAATGGAGCCGGTAAATCTACCTTGGTAAAATTACTCCTTGGTCTTAAAAAACCGTGGAGTGGAGAAATTATCATACCCAAAGATACTGTTATGGGTTTCCTTCCAGAGATTCCTACATTGCCAGAAGAATTGTCTGTTAGTGAGTTTCTTATAGACATGGCAGTATCTGGCGGACTTCCCCTAACAGAGGCATATAAAACAACAGATTTACTACTTATCAACTTGAAATTAGACGCATACAGAGATAGCAAGATTAAAACTTTGTCTAAAGGAACCTTACAAAGGGTGGTATTTGCCCAAGCCATTATTCATGGGCCTTCTTATGTCATCCTCGATGAACCTACATCAGGACTTGACCCACTATCACGCAAACATATGTTATCTCTCATATCCACTATAAGTAATTTAGGAATAAAAGTACTGATGTCTACCCACATACTTACAGACATTAAACAGGTATGTCAACGGGTTATTTCAATAG
Organism: Dictyoglomota bacterium; assembly: GCA_013153035.1. Taxonomy (GTDB): domain Bacteria; phylum Coprothermobacterota; class Coprothermobacteria; order Coprothermobacterales; family JAADFF01; genus JAADFF01. The sequence continues at coordinate 29,458 of JAADFF010000077.1, forward strand.
ACAATGGACAAGTTATTTCGGATATAGAGATAAACAATCTTATAAAACATGATACATATATAGTAGAAACATCATCACCTGATATATTGCTAAAACATCTTCCCGGGAAGAAGCTTTCTGATGTATCAGCCATTATCAACACAGATAACCCAGACAATATACTTAGGATTCTCGCCGATTACCAATTACCCGTTTGGAAGCTGGAACCTCTAGAAGAAGACATATATGAGGTGGTTACACATGAGTAGAATATATGACCTGTCGTTTAAGCCGTACCGTGGCAAACGCACAAGTATACTAATGCGAACATCCTATTTGTTATTCAGCTATTTCAAACATATATTAACAAAATTCGGGGGAGGATTTACAAAGTTTGTATTGTATTCTGTACTCGCAATTCCTACTATTAGCGCTGTAGCACAGTTATTTTTCTCATATTTAAAGGCGAACGTTAGTCATAAGGTTGATATTGATTATGGGGCAGTCGCTACATCTGCTTCATTTCCTCTATACTTTATGATAGCTATAGCAGCTTCTTTTCTCATATCCACTATTACATCTTCTGATTATCCTACATTTATGCGATACAGAAAGATGGATAAAGGGATGTGGTTAGCACTATATGGTGTAACTCTATCACTCTTATTCCTTCCTATGTTTGTGGCATTTTTCATACTATTTCTTGGTGGCATTTCATTATTTCCTCAGTTTGTCCCAGCATGGACAACATTCACCATGTTTATCAATGAATCCTTTAAATGGTTCTTGGCATCACTGATTGCCACAAACATCATTGTCACATTTTCAATACTCATGAAAAAACCATCATTTAGTAGTATTGCATCTGCTATATATCCTATGGTACTAGGTATAATCTTGTCTATCATTACCGAAATAGCAAACATATCATACACTGCAACAAGTTCTATTAATGTAGCCAGTGTCATATTCTCTTTAGAAAACACACCCATGTCAGACCTTCTTCTTAACAGTGTCCTCTATATGGGCATTATGGTTTTGGCGTTCATTTACAGGGGGAAAACCTTATGGAGATAGTTGTGAAAAACGTCAATAAATGGTATGGCACAAGACCCGTTTTAAAAGACATATCACTAACTCTAAATACAGGTATTACAGGACTTTTAGGACCTAATGGTGCTGGCAAGACAACACTAATAAGCATAATAGCAGGTCTTATGAGACCATCTGCAGGCAGGGTAGAAATAAATGGCAAATCGCCGTATTATAACCATAGTGTTAGAAAATATATAGGTCTACTCCCGGAGAACGCCCATTTACCAAAGCGATTTTCAATAAGAGAATTTTTGACATGGCAGGCAATAACACTAAAAGCAGAAAAAAAAGAAGTGGACAAGGTTCTCGACATAGTTGGTATGACAAGATACCATAAAGAAACTATTGGCAGTCTTAGCAAAGGTATGAAACAACGTATAAAGTTTGCAGCTGCTATACTGGGTGATCCACCTATATTATTACTTGATGAACCTTTCAGTGGTATTGACCCACATGGTAGAAAAATACTGCGAAATCTTATCCTATCTTATGCTAAAGAAAAAACCATTGTGTTCAGCTCTCATATACTTGAAGAGGTACAAATGATAGCCCACAACATTGTTGTATTGAAAACAGGTTATATTGTAGCAGAAGGCACTCCTGAGGGTATAAGAAAACTACTCACCGATGTGCCCTATAAAGTATATATAGAGACTTCTGATCCAATAAAACTTATTAACACATTGTTTGAGCGAAAACTTATCCATATGGGAAAAATTGAGTCACCAGACGGTATAACAGTAGAGACCTTTTCTTTTTCTGAGCTATCCACAGCTATACCTCAAATAGCAGTTCAGGATAACATATCGATAAAAATGTTTAGTCCGGAAGATGTCAAGCTAGAAAAACTTTTCGAATATTTGACAATGCGTGGTGATCTAACATGAGATATCTAATTTTGCAATGGTACAACATAAAATATATGCTTAAGCACAATATAACTGCCATCATAGCCGGTATGCTATATGCCACATTAATTATCATATGGAATATCACATCATACACTAGCGGTATATACATAAAACACACCATAAAAGACAGTATATACAATACCTTCACAAGTAATATTACCCTACTTGTCTTATCTATTATCGCCGTTATACTATATAATTCCGATCTATCCGATAAAACCTATACCTATATCAGAATGCGTCCCATAAACCCCATGATATACACCGGACTAAAGGTTGTTAGCATTTGGATTATTACATCCGTATTCACCACAGGTATATATCTTAGTGATAGTCTGTTGGTTGGGAAATTTTCATTAGGCGGACTTATAACTATAGTGCTGACAACACTCAACATAGCAATAATATCGTCAAGCATAGGAGCACTAATCGGTGGCAAAGCATCTATATTTGTCATAGCAGGCTATAGTGGGCTATCTACAAGTCTTCACGATATGTTCACAAGTGGCACTATAGCATCATGGCTCAAAAGTATATCAATGATTGCCCCTATCTACAATGTCATACCATGGGTAGGAATACTGGCACTTATACTACTACTTATTAAAGAGCTAAGACGCAATATAAGGGCTTAAAATTTCCCATACCCTACCAACAGGAAAACCTACAACATTATAGTAATCACCAATAATAGACTCAACAAGTATTGCTCCATATGAATCCTGTATGCCATAGGCTCCCGCCTTGTCAAGGGGCAAACCTGTAGAAACGTATTCCTCTATAAACTTGTCTGGCACAATACGAAATTTTACCTGTGTCGTTTCATGAATAAGATGTAATTTTCCATCAACCTTAATAGCAACACCAGTTATAACACTATGAGTTCTCCCCATAAGCATTTTCAGCATAAAAACAGCATCCTTTTCATCTTTAGGTTTTCCAAGTAACATATCTGAAGATGGAATATATACTACCGTATCAGAAGCAACAACAACATCGTAATTCTCCCATGTTACGCTATCCAGCTTACCCTTGGCCTGCCTAAGCACAAACTCATTAATATCTCCGCCGTTGTAAGGTTCTTCTTCATAATGAGGTGAAACAACATCAAACTCATCACATATATAGCGAAAAAGTTCTTTCCTACGGGGAGAAGTGGAAACAAGAAGGCATCTCAAGACACATCGCCTCCTGCACCACCAGATAAAACATGGTGAACAGCAGAAACCACATCATTTGCTTCTATTTGACCTTTTTCCGCGAACATGAGCACAATGACAGTAAGAATGTCGAGAATAGGATTTACACTCTTCTCTACAGCCTCTTTAGGATCAAATGTATATAGAATTTTGGTAAATTCTTCTTCGTCTTTATCCCAAACAGCAGCTATATATGGTGGCACAACATCAGTTATATAGCCATTGATAACAGCCTTGATGATTTCCTGAAAGGAATCAGAATGGATAAAATCATACACTTCAGATGCATGGGGTTTACCCGCAATCAGTTCATCAAGCTGTTTACGTGCCTCTTCATCATGGATAAGTCCATGAAACACTTCCCAAGCCACGCTCTCAAGCACATCTCTGAGCCCTATAACCATAGATGTATACATACCCAGTTTCCTTGTTGTCTCATTCATCACAGGCTCAACATCTTTAAAAAACACACTACTCACCCCCAAGCTTTCCTATAAGCATTTTAATATCCTCTTTGGGTCCAGCAACTTTATATTTTTCTCCATGTTCAAAAGACTCCAACTTCTCTATCTGAAGTTTATCTTTAAAACTCCATAAAACACCAGTCTTATCATATGGTACAAAGACTTCCGCAGAAATGGATTCACCAAATAGTTTTTCATCAACAGCCTCCAGTAGCTTGTCTATCCCTTCACCAGTCTTGGCTGAAACAAAGAGTGCATCTGGATACTCTCTTTTTAAATCTTCCAAATCTTCCTTGTCTAAAAGGTCTATCTTATTGAAAACAAGCATTAAAGGTAATTTTTCAGCACCTATTTCTTTTAATACACCTTTCACTACACGCAGTTTATCTTTATAATTTTCATCTGTAGCATCAAGTATTATAAGGGCAAGATCCGACTCTTTTATCTCTTCAAGTGTTGCCTTAAACGCTTCAATAAGCGTATGGGGAAGTCGCCTAATAAAACCTACAGTATCAGCAAAGATAACCGTCCTACCAGAAGGCAATGTAACTCTCCTCATTGTCGGAGCTAAGGTTGCAAATAGCATATCTGCCACAAATACATCTTTGTCTCCTGATAACCTTCTTAGTAGTGTGGATTTACCGGCATTGGTGTAACCTACTAAAGACACAATCTTGTTTTCACGCTTTCTCTTCTTTCTTCTGAGCTCACGGTCCTTTTCCAAATCTGCTAGCTGCCTCTTGATAACAGAAATACGTCTGCGTATACGCCTTCTATCCACCTCAAGCTTTTTTTCACCAGGTCCTCTCGTACCAATACCACCGCCTAACCTGCTCATTTCCTTCCCCATGCCTACAAGTCTTGGCAAGTTATACTCAAGCTGAGCAAGCTCTACCTGCAATTTACCCTCTTCAGTAGTGGCATGCTGTGCAAATATATCAAGGATCAGCTGAGTTCTATCGACTACTTTCAACCCGGTAATATCCTCTATATTTCTCTTCTGGGAAGCTGTCAGTTCTCCATCAACAATAAGGGTTTCAGCGGAAAGGGCTTCTGCATATCTTTTAATTTCTCTCAGTTTTCCTTTCCCAAAGTAGTAGGCAGGGTGCGGATATTTTCTCCTCTGCACCACCCTACCTACCACCTCTCCACCAGCTGTTTCTACCAGCCGCTCCATTTCATCAAGTATATCTGATGTATAAGAGGCACTTCCCCTATCCAAAGCGGCTATGATAACCCGCTCTTTCTGTTTGGCCTCTTCTTCAAGATTAATCATTTCATGGGGCATCTCACATCACCTTTCCTATTACCTTCACATTTCCTTTCATTATCTTCTTGCCCCTGGCACCTCTTCCCATAACAGGTAATGTGTCACCATCTCGAGGAATACTCCATACTCTCTCATCGGTAATAACACGCACTTCAGACACATCATCGTCAACAACCTTAGCAAGAACGACTTTACCAGTAGTACTATCTACCCTTTGAAGAATAACACCACCACTACCTCGGTGCCTCAAGGGAATATCTTCAATATTTGTAGCCTTTCCATATCCCTTACGGGTCATGGTAAATAACAACGCATTACTATCAGAAGAATCGTGGAAATCTGCATCCGCAACAGCATCTTTATCTGTTATTTTAACTAGCTTACTCCCCCTTGCATTCATTCCTTGAACAGAAATTTCCCCTATCTTATAACGGGAAGCCTTTCCATTTTTTGTAACAACAACCAACTGATCTTTATCTTCTGGTACATCCTCGGCAAACACGAGTTCATCTCCAGGAATAAGGCTCATAATTGTTGTTACCCTGCCACGACTGGTCAAGAGTACATCTCCAGGAACTATTTTGCCTCTACCTCCTGCCGTGATGAGAAGAATATCTCTCTCGTTATCGAGGGCTTTCAGTCCAATAACATCCTCGCTAGCAGCCATATTGAAAATATCGCCTACTTTGGCCCCTTTCTTACCCCTTGTCCCTTCAGGCAGATGTGCAACTTCCATTCTTAATGCTCTACCATGATTGGTGATAATTAGAATCTCTCCATTAAGAGGTACCTCTACACACATGATGCATTCTTCATGTACATCCTTTTCTGGGCTAACTCTCCTAATGAAACCACCAAGAAGAAGCTCTACCCTCTGCATAACAGCAGGCAAATCGGCATTTTTTCTTACATATCCACCAATCTCTGTTCTTCTTGGATCGGCATACTTTTCTTTTAATTCCCTAAGTTCCCTTTCAACAACACTATCCCTAAACAGGGGATCCTCAAGAATACGCTTATTGTATGCAATAATCTCCTCCAGCTTATTTTTCTCATCTACAAGCTTATCTCTTTCAAGTTTAGCTAACCTCTGCAAACGCATATTCAAAATGGCTGTAGCCTGGGCTTCACTGAATCCAAACTTTTCTATAAGCCCTATCTTAGCCTCCTCTGCATTTTCTGACCCCCTAATATGGGCAATGATTTCATCAATAATATCAAGTGCCCTGAGAAGTCCAATTACAATATGATGTCTCTCCTCAGCCTTTCTCAGATCATAACGGGCTCTTCTTTCAACAACCTCTCTTCGAAAGGCAATAAACTCTTTGAGAATATCAAGCAAAGACAATTGCTTTGGCATACCATTGACAATAGCGACAAGAATAACGCTGTACGAGATTCTGAGATTGGTATACCTCAGAAGCTGGTCTACAATAACATCTGGTGAAGCACCACGCTTGAGTTCTACAACAATACGTACACCATGCCTATTAGACTCATCTCGCACTTCATCTGCACCAGGAAGTTTGCCATCAACAATAAGTTTGGCTATAGATTCAACAAGGTGTGCCTTGTTAACCTGATAAGGTATCTCCGTAATAACAAGAAGTTTTCTTCCGCCACGTCCATCTTCTACTCTCCATTTTCCCCTAAGGTGGAATGTTCCCCTACCCGTCTTATAAATTTGTCTCAACCTTTCTGGATCATCAATAATACCACCTGTAGGAAAGTCTGGAGCAGGAAGCACACCCATTATTTCATCAATGGTAACATTCTCATTTCTGAGCACCTTAATAAGAGCATCAACCACCTCTCCTAAATTATGAGGAGGTATACTCGTAGACATACCAACGGCTATACCACTAGAACCATTAACAAGAAGATTGGGAAGAAGTGCTGGAAGAACTACAGGTTCTTTTAATGTGCCATCGAAATTTGGCATCATATCGATAGTATCCTTATCTATATCCTTTAACATCTCAAGTGCTATCTTGTGAAGTCTTACCTCTGTATAACGCATTGCAGCAGCGCTATCGCCATCCATGGAACCAAAGTTACCCTGCCCATCTATAAGAGGATAACGCATATTAAAGTCTTGTGCCATTCTCACAAGAGCATCGTAAACGGCATTATCACCATGGGGATGATACTTACCAAGTACTTCACCGACAACACGGGCAGATTTTTTATACGGTCTATCAGGTAAATTACCCATGTCGTACATAGCATACAAAATGCGTCTCTGAACAGGCTTTAAGCCGTCCCTAACATCGGGAAGAGCTCTTCCCACAATAACAGACATTGCATAATCAAGATAGGATTGTTTCAACTCATCTGTTAAGTTCCTATATCTGACATTATCAAACATACCCACCGCACATCACCTCAAACTAAATATCAAGATTCTTGACTTCAAGTGCATGTTCTTCTATAAATTTTCTACGGGGCTCAACTTTCTCTCCCATAAGAATACTCATTATTTCATTGGCCTCCTCTGCATCATCAACAGTTACCTGAAGAAGTACCCTTCTACGAGGATCCATCGTTGTAGCCCAAAGCTGTTCAGCATTCATCTCACCAAGACCTTTATACCTTTGAATTTCATACTTCTCAATTCCCTGATCTTCTAATTCTTTTATAAGCTTTTCAAGTTCCTCGTCAGAGTATATATACTGTACTTTCTTATTCTTACCTCTTCCCCACTCAACCTTATAAAGTGGAGCAAGAGCTATGTATACATGTCCATTTTCAACAAGTGGTTTCATAAAACGGTAGAAAAATGTCAAAAGCAGAGTTCTAATATGGGCACCGTCAACATCGGCATCTGTCATGATAATAATCTTGTTATATCTTAGCTTAGAAAGATCAATATCATCACCAATACCTGTTCCAATAGCCGATATCAGGTCACGAATTTCCCTGTTAGAAAGTATTTTATCCAGTGACGCTTTTTCAACATTAAGGATTTTACCTCGAAGGGGAAGTATTGCCTGATGGGCCCTATCTCTTGCCTGCTTGGCACTACCACCAGCTGAATCACCCTCAACGATGAACAGCTCCCTATGCTCAGGATTTTTATCTGAACAATCAGCCAGTTTGCCAGGGAGAAGGCCACCAGCTCTCTTTGCCTGCTTCTTCACAAGTTCTCGACTCTTTCTCGCAGCCTCTCTTGCCCTTTTAGCTAGCTCTATACGCTCAAGAACGGCCTTTAGCTCAGAGGTACGTGTGGCAAAGTAGTTATCAACTGCATCATATGTGATTTTATCCACCACAGAACGTACCCAAGAAGTACCAAGCTTACCCTTTGTCTGCCCTTCAAATTGAGGTTCTGGAAGCTTAACAGATACAACAGCTCTAAGCCCTTCCTTTACATCCTCTGCAGTGTAAGACTGCTTATCCTTCAACACACCTTCTCTACGAGCAAGGTCATTTATAGCCCTGACAAGTCCTCTTCGGAAACCTGAGACATGGGTACCGCCATCGGCGGTACGAATAGAGTTAACAAATGAATATATGGTTTCTCCATCATTTTCTACATACTGAAAGGCCACCTCAACCTCTAAATGAGCTTTTCCATCGGGAGAATCTCCTTCACCCTTAAAATAAACACTTTCTGAAAGGATAGGCTTTGCTTGACCTATAATCTCTAACAGAAGCTCTTTAATACCCTCTTCGGAATAAAACTCTTTGCTATCACCGGTAAACTCGTCAATTAGGATAAACTTTACCTTGGGATTGAGATAAGACAACTCTTCCAAACGATCATAAATAATATCATAGTCGAACTTTGTTGTTTCAAATATCTCAGGATCAGGCTTGAATCTGACACGAGTCCCTCTCTTGTCTACCCCCTCTTCAACAACAGTAAGCGGTTCTACAACCTTACCTCTTTCAAAACGCATTCTGTAATGCTTACCATCACGCCATACATCAACAACAAGCCATTCACTGAGAGCGTTAACAACAGTAACACCAACACCGTGAAGACCACCAGATACTTTATATGCCTTACTATCAAATTTACCACCAGCATGGAGTTTGGTAAAAACAACCTCTAGTGCCGACTTCCCGGTTTTAGGATGGACATCTACAGGAATACCTCTTCCGTTATCCTCCACTGAAACAGAACCATCGGTGTGAAGGGTTACCACTATCTTATCGGCATAACCTGCCATTGCCTCGTCAACAGAGTTGTCAAGTATTTCCCATACAAGATGGTGAAGGCCACGCCAATCGGTGCTACCTATGTACATAGCCGGCCTTTTTCTAACACCCTCTATCTGCTCTAAAACAACAATATTATCCGCTTTATACTCTCCCACACGCACTACCTCCTCTCTGACTCTTCAACCAAATGATTGCCAACCTTTTTTTTATGTCGTTGTCATCTATCATAGAAAACAAACGACTGGCCTTTTCAATTTCCTCATCAGAAAAACTGATAAACTTATTATGGGCAGTTTGTTCCTCACCTTCTATATTATTATCCCTACCTTGTTTAACAATCTTTATCTTCAAGCTGCTAACATGAAAACCATACTTCTTCAAGGTTTTCAAAAACTCACCTTCATACCTCTTAATAGCAGAAGCAACAGCAGGAGAATATGCCCCCACATGAAGTTCTTCGGTATATATACCCAGTGGCTCCGTAAGAGATGATAAATCAAGCACCTTTCTACCTTTGTGTATACGCATGATATCCTTCCATAGAGTTCTTAACCTCAGGTAGGCTTTAACACTGGGAGCAGCCGAAGATAACAAATCTCCTGTAGCTTCTTTCATATTCCTCACGGTGTACCACCTGTAGCCGTAGTAGATGTAGACGATGTAGAAACAGAAGTTTCTGTTCCCGTAGATATCGTAGCCGTTGATGTGGTAGATGTTTCAGTTACTGTAGAAGACCTAGTAGATGTAGCACTGGTTTTCTCTACTTCCGTAGCAGTCTGTGTAGTAGTTGCCGGTTGTGTACCTGACTGACCAGATGGGTTCAAGGAAGGTGAAGACGTTTGCGTTTGTGTCCCTGTCGTCTGTGTAGATGTTGTAGAAGTTGATGGGGTCTCAGGTTTGACACAATGTCCCAATTGACCTACTGTCCTATCAGGATGTATCCCCTTTATATACTCAGATGCTAGCTCTGGACCAAAGACCTTTATATAAAAGTCTTTCAGCCATGCATCGTCATACTTCAATGCCGATACCTCTACAGTTAGATCAGCGGCGTAACATCCCCAGACATCATAAACTTTTAGTGATTCCGACCTGATATGATAATCTCTAATATCATATGCAAGCTTGATCCATTTATCTGGAGAGGTATCAGAAACAATCTCATTACCCCATATCTTCATCAACTCATCGGCAAGAGATAAAGATAACTTTTCCATAACTTGATTCTTCACATCAGGAGATGTAAGAAATTTCATCTGCCTTTCAACACGCTCTATATCACTCGTGCGAGAACGCCAGAAAACAAGGAATTTTCTACCATCAAGATGAACCTCTCCCGGCCCAAGACATGTACCTCCGCGACAAGCCCAATCATGGCTATGACAGCATATTCTTTTATCAAGATGTACATCAATACCTCCAATGGCATCAATAACATCGGCCACACCTTTAAATGAAAAGATTATATAGCGGTCAATATGCACACCAAAGTTATACTCGAGCGTTTCAATAAGCGATCGAGCACCATCTTGTGGGTCACCAGCTCTCGAATAGATAAAGGCATGGGCCAGCTTTGTATAAGATTTCAGACGGGGTATGTACACAATAGTGTCTCGTGGGATAGAGAGGATAGTGATACTACTGGTTTTGGGATTAATGAAAAGAAGCATTACAGAATCATTATGACCATAGAGAATACCATTGCGGGAGTCAATACCTGCAACAAGCCACACCGCAGGTTTTGTAATCTTTCGGACAACAATGATCTGTTTCCCTTTATATTCTGCCAGTTTATCGGCTGGAATCTTTTTACCAGATACCGGATCTATAAAAACAACATCTGTAGCCTTATCAGGATATATAAGAAGCTTCTCTTTCACTTTTACAATAACGGAAACAGTCTTATTTCTATACCATCTGGCGTTACGCTGGGTAATAATACGACCTGTTTGCGACTTTATAGCAATAACATTAGAAGCATCGGGAGCTATAGTACCAGACCTCGTAAGAACATAGAAATTGTTTCCATCTAATACAAGGGTTCCAGTTTGAGTCACATATTTGTCTACATAAACCTCTACATATAATTCTTTGCCTTCACCTTTAACTGTACCCTCGTCTTTCTTTTCTACTGTACCCTTACCATTCCAAACATTAGCACTACCTACAGTATAGGCCCAATACCCAACACCAATAATCACTCCTAAAATTAAAAAGGATACTATGTATAAAATCTTCTTTTTTACGCTCACTATTTATCCCTCCCATAGCATAATGCCTATATATTATATCAGTAGTCATGTATAATTCATTTGGAGCCATGAGAAAAACATACATAGCTGTAATCATTGCATTAACAATAATCGGAAGCTTTCTTAGTTTATCGGTCTCTGCCATTGCCACACCTCAACTCATTAATATAGAAATAGGTCGAAACTTCGTCAAACTGACACCTGCCCCACTACATATGAAACAAATAAGTGATAACTTTTACAAGATATACAAGTTTCCAGATACAACTGTTGGCAGTGCATCATCGACAAACTCTTCATCTATCGCTCTACTTACTACATACCCAATAACTATTGTCACTCCAACAAACTACATTGCCACTTCGACAGACGAAAGTCTCATTATAGCACCCCGCGACTTTTTTATTTCCACTCCGTCAACAGCAAGCACATCTACAGGAACAGAAACAGGAAGTCAAACAACAACACCTACGGAAAGTCAAACTTCTACACCACATATTATAGTTGCAGACATCAAGCTGATACCAAAATCAGAAAGAGGAGAAACTTTCATATTCTTGTCTGGTGAAGATCTGTATAAGATTCTGATGGCATACACACGACATCATGAAATAAGTACACCAACAGAAACGGTAAAATCTATTGCATACAGCACTGCCAAATGGAGTAAAACCTTTGGCATTGATCCGTTGCTTATACTCGCCCAAATGAGATGGGAAAGTAAATTTAAACCTTATGCACGCAGCAAAAGCGATGCTAAAGGCCTTATGCAACTAAAGGATTTTGTATATCAGCCCATAGCAAATTTTTTAGGGTTAGACACAAGTACAAATGCCATATATGACATCGACAACAATATCGCAGCAGGCACATATTACATGTATTACAAGATGAGAACATGGGGTACTGAAGCCGGGGCCCTTGGGGCCTATCTTCTAGGAGACACAGGCTATCTACAAGCCCTCTGGAATGAAACAGAAGGCAAAGATTCTATAGGGACAACATACAACAAATATATCGCCAAGATAATGAATACTCGGAACGAACTAAGATCTTATATAGGTCTTCCTCCCTATAATAAACCTCTTAGCGTCTACATATCACCAGGGCATGGGACCTATGATAATGGTTACTATGATATGGGGGCCATTGTGGGGCAATACTACGAAAGTCGGATAAACCTTGCTATTGCTTTGAAACTGAAAAACATACTAGAAAGCAAAGGGATCAAAGTATATATGGCTCGTACAGAAGAAAATAATCCTGAAACTCCATATCTTTCAGAGCGGGTTCGTATGATCAACCTACTTCATCCCAATGTTGTTATTAGTATCCATGCTAATGCCAATCCCTACTCAAAATCCATACGAGGATATGAAATCTACTATCGCAAAGCATATGATAGGTTCCTCGCCAAATCTATAGACAAGTCTATGGATTTGATAAGTCCTATTCCAAAACATAAGGATCCTCAATACATGAAACTAATTATACTATCTGGATGGCCACCATCAGTTCTCATAGAGACAGGATACATGACAAATAGCCAAGATCTTAGCATTTTACTCAATGATAATTACCAATCTGCTATTGCACAATCAATAGCCGAGGGGGTTTTAACCTTCCTTGGAAGCGACAATCGTTAATTTAGACCTTCTTATATCGGCCATCATTCATGATCTGGGAAAAGTATCTCTTGAATATTTTTTATCTAAAGAAAATAACAGTTACATACCTGACATGCACGCTCATATACTTCTAGATAAGTACCCACATATTAGGAGTATTTTAGAGAAATCTACATTATGGGCACCTGATATAACATACCTCGATATAATGACAAAACATCATGATAGCTATGTTACTGGAACACTGAAGATATTTAAAGAAGCAGATAGACAAGATCATATAAAAAACTTTTCATTTCCCCCTCCAGTGCAGACCCGTACACCAGTAAAAGACCACATGATACAAATGAACTTCTTTGGAAAAACGATTAAATGCAGTATCTCAGAAATTCCGCACATGCAAAAACTTTTAGCAAAAAACCTTAAGATCCTCATTAACGGATACATGAAGGATAAGGTAGAAGTTATAAACAAGATATACAAACCAATATTATCGTATTGCCCAACAGACAATAGGCCGGCATACAGTGTTAGTATATGGGACCACAGCATAAGTTTATACATGTATCTTCTGAATATTAGAAACATCAAACACCCTTTACAAGAATATTCTCACCCCGAATGCTCACTTTTCCACCCTTATGGAAACATAAATTTGTGGAAACAAGTATATCCATACTATGAAGCTTTATTTCAAGCAAGCGCATATTCACTAGTGAAAAATCTGGAAGATATTCAGAAAGGGACAGAGAAACATATATCTCACTTACCACACAATGGAGAACTGCATCGCCTGTTGTTTATGAAAAGAAACATTAATTACTTAAAAGCTATGGCGAAAAAGCATGATCCGAAATATATTGAATATATCTTCAGACGTATTCTCGGACTATCCAAACCACCATCTATTAGTAACATAGCATATAGAACTATAAGATCATATTTAAACCTTGTCTATAATCACAACTATACCCATATCGGTGCGTTATTCTACATGTTTTTCGTGAGAAAGGTATCTCTAACAGATATATTACAAATTCAGCGCATAGGCACAAATGGACCTCTACAACCTCTCTTAGGAACACCAAATAGTAAAACATGTATATATAAAGGCAAATTTCACAATCCATTTCCATGGATATACACAACAAAAGATAAGGGTACGGCTATCAAAAAGAACTTATACATAACAAGCAGAAATCACAATATTCTTGTAAATCAATCAGAAATCTTCCTCAAACGGATCGGCCCAAAAAGGTACAGATTTACCACCAATTGTTAAGATAACGCTAGTTACCTCTTTAGCAGAGATAGTACTTCGCAATATAGCTTGTGTTATCTCTCTTGAAGGGATATACTTCAAATCAATTACAGCTTTTCCATTACCGATCTTTACCGAATTAATAACAGGGAAAGTATCGCTCAGCTGCTTAGTAAAAGACAATCTATCTCCCATTCGGGCTAAGAAATCGTCTCCCGTTGTGGGCACAAGCAAAATTGGGTCCAATCTTGTATCTACGTATGGCAAAGCTTTCTCATCTTCCACACGAATAGTAGAAATATAAGGATAAAGGTACATCATGTTGTATATAAGAGCATACCTCACATATGGATCTGCACCGGCAAAAGAACCTTTTTTCACTTTAACTGTTAAGACATTGTTTTCAAATGATACCGAAGTCACCATATCTATAAAGTCTGTATCCCCAAGCTGAGAAGCCATCTTAAGAACAGTCATGAAGTATGATGTCAAATCAGACTTATTGATTGCTTCGTCATATATCCAACGAGCCCTTACACTACTACCTCGAACATAGAAAACCATATAACCATCCTTAGCATCACAGGGAATAAACTTTCTTATGTTCATACCATCATAATACAAAATAACATGTTCATTGATATTTTGCTCTATATTATCCAAGGCTTGACATATCTGTTGCCTTATACGCCAAGAGGTATAAAACGGTATTCCACTACCAGATAAATAAACTTCCCAACCAGATGTTCCCTTCTCCACAGATATAATTCTTAGCTTATTCTTGGTATCGTATCCTAAAGTAAAGCCGTTATGTTCTGAAAATTGAGAATATACATAAGAAATGGTAAACTCTTCTCCAGCATCGGCAATCTTCTTCTTTTCATATGTTATCTTCCCTTCTTGAAAAACGGGAATCGCAATATTTAAGTAAGTTTTCTGAATTACATCAGTCTTAGTGTCACTATGGTTTCCAAATATCCATGGAAAAAGTACTGTCATGGATTTATAAGTTAAAAACAACAAAATAGCTACAACAACCATAGCACCAATAAAAACAGTAAATAAGTACCTAAGCCATGA
>JAADFF010000059.1 GCA_013153035.1 Dictyoglomota bacterium
CATATGCGAGGTAGCCTACTTTGAGTGCGTTAATAATCAGCGTATATAGATCCATAGGGCGTATTATATCACCTTATTTCTTTTTCGGTATTCTGAACCCTACCCTGTGGGATATACCGTCAATAAATGAGTGAAAGACGATAGCTCCTTGAACGACAGAGACCAGACCGGTAAGGAGCTCTTCGACACTAATATCTACAGTAGGCATTTCTATGGTGACGCCTATAATGCCCGTTTCTTCTTTTAAGAGTGCTATCTTGGCAAAATTGATATCCCTGTTTAAGGCAAGGATGCCCAGTAGATCTTCTTTTCCGAGGTCTTCTATATTGACTTCCACACTATGATAGATAAGCAGCATAACAGGAGAACCTTCTTCGTTTCTGACAAGTCTTACTGTGATGGGTAGTTTGCCCTCCCATGCATCTGTAGTGAAGTAGAGGGTCCATTTATCACCTTCTTCTTTTTCTATATCGAACTTCATGTCTTCGCGAATAGTTTCCAAAAAAGCTTCTATAATTTTGTCGGAGATAATCATATGCACCCCTCCTTTTTATCTTCTTCCATAAGTTTAGCACCTTGCACTATGTCGTTGTAAAATAAATACTAGACACCCTTCAAAACCACGGGGGTATATGAATTTTTGAGAGGAGGGAGCCATGCTATGAAGAATACATACTCCAGGAGAGCGAGTTTGAAGATGCAAATGTTGATCTTTGGACTCGTTCTTGTGATTGTTCTGCCGGGTATTATTGGTTGGATTGTTCTCGGTGGTTTCAAGAGCTTTGCTATGGATTCTATGGACCATCAGGTGGACTCTTTGGAGAGAACATTGGGTGGAGATATGACAAACTGGTTTAAGTCGTCGGGTGAGGGGCCTCTTAACAATGCAGCTGAGCGAATGTCTGCTTTGGGACTAACCAACCCAATGGAGGCTAAAAAGCTTATTATGAAGGCTGCCGAAAATTACGGTGTGGAGGATCTAACAAAGTGGCAGAATGTTATTGCATCTGAGGAGTATCTCAATAAAGCCCGTACGCTTGCCGACAAGGCATGTGATGAGGGATTTTTTACCAAAGATGAATGTTCTATTGTGAAAAAATATATCAGGGGATATTCCTCTATGAATATTGCATGGTCTACGGTGAAGGGAGATGTTTTATGGCTCTATGCCGGTTTCCAAGATGGATATATGCTTGATGGTTCTTTTTGGGTTCCCGATAAATCTCCTGAAGAGGGTGGATATGATCCCCGTTTGAGACCATGGTATAAACTTGCCATGGAGCATCCCGGAAAAATTGTTTATACGGCTCCTTATATTGATGCCAATACAGGTGATATTATTGTAACATTGGCTAAAACCTTTGATGTCAATGGACAGATTGCCGGTGTAGTGGGTATTGACTTTAGACTGTCTACCTTGGTTAAGATGGTTCAGAATGCCGTTATTAAGCATGGTGATACAACTATTGCCCTCCCTGTTGTGTTTGCCCCCAATTCTATTATTGTCGCCCATCCTGATCCAGCTATGACAGGTGTAGCCCTTGACCCAGAAAAATATAAACTTCTTGAAGATGAAGGTTATAAGAAAATCTATGAAGATAAGATAAAGAAAACCGGCTTAACCCAAGAGCAGATAGAGAACCTCAAGGGATTGTGGGAGAAGATTTCATCTGCTAAGGATGGAGATTGGATAGAGGGTCAGGACAGGATAGGTCATTTCCGTATGAGAATAGAGCATCTTGGTAATGGTTGGATTTTGGGATATAAGGTCTATGATGAGTACTATGCGGCATATACCGCTGCGAAGAATAAGAGTATCATTGCCATTGTTGTTTTAGCTGTATTGGCGGGTATTGTCATTTACTACTTCATCAATAGAATTCTCGGTAAGCTTGATGCCATTGCCATTGCCGCTATGAAGGTATCTGAGGGTGATCTCACTATCGAGATACCAGAATATCCATACAAGACAGAGATAGGATTTCTTGTCGAGGCCCTTCGAAACCTTGCCCATACACTAAAGGATTTTGTTATCAGGGTTCTCAAAGCTACAGGTTCTTTGAGAGAATCGGCAAGTGAGCTGTCTAAATCTGCAGAGTATATGAACGATAGCATAGCACAACTGACCGATGCTGTAGCTCAGCTTGCAGAGGCTGCAACCCAGCAAGCCAATGAGGCAACCAATGCGGCGGAAAGTGCTTCTCAGATTATGGAAAGTGTAGAGCAAATGGCAGAGAATGCCCGTACATCCCAGACAGTTGTTGAAAATACTATCAATGCCCTTGCCAATAATGCTGAGAATGTTGTGCAGATTGCCACAGAGTTAAGAGGTCAGGTTGATAGCCTTGGTGAACTGGTGGCGTCTGTTGAAGAGCTTAACAATATGGCGGAGAATATTTCATCTATCGTGGATACCGTTACTGAGATAGCCGAGCAGACTAACCTTCTTGCCCTCAATGCGGCCATTGAGGCAGCAAGGGCTGGAGAGGCAGGGAGAGGCTTTGCCGTGGTTGCCGATGAGATTAGAAAACTGGCAGAGAGATCCGAGGAGAGTGCTTCCGATATTAGAAATATTCTTAGAGGTCTGCTTAACAAAATAGAGGATGTTGTGAAGAGCATTGAAGAGAAGTTCAAGATGCTTGAGGAAGAGGGCCAGAGACTGATGCAAGTTGCCGATGAGACGGCTAAACTTGGTGAGGACACACAGGAAATCGTCGTGCGCATCAACGATATCATACAGGGTGTTGAGGGTATTAGAAATCAGGTGAGCGTTATATCCAGTGCTATAGAGCAAATTGCCGCAGTGGCCGAAGAGAATAGTGCTACAGCAGAAGAGATATCTGCCTCTACCCAGAGCATGGAAGAGGTTACCAGACAGCTACAGCAGGCAGTTGAGAAGATTGAAAATGAAGCACGTACCTTCTCTGATATAGTTAGCAAGTTTAAAGTATAAATGGTATAGTCATCTGGTAGTATAGAGGGGGAGGGTAACCTCCCCCTTTTTCAGAGGTGATAGATATGATAACGCAGAAAACACGGCTTATTGGGGGACTTGCGACGACATACTTTTCGGCACGCGGTTTTGATGTCCATGTGGATGTTAATGTGTTCTTTGACTATGTCAAAAGTCTTATAAAGAAGACCTCCCTTATAGATAATATGTTTAAGGGAATTGTTCAAGATAGACTTTACATCTTGTCGGATTTTCTTGTCTCATGCGCTGATTTTCCCGATGTGGGGAGATGTGAAAGACGGCGAGATAGACTGTATGAAAGGGTCTGGACGGAGATAGACTTCTATCTTAGACCATATCTTAAAAAGGAGTTTGGAGTTATTCCAGAGGTTGTTATAGATAAGCTATCCGATCTTGACAATATATTAGAAACTGCTATCAGCATGTACCTTGCTAGAGGTAAAGATAGTCCTACAGATGCTTTATTTGATGCTTTGAAAAAACTCGGGTATCGGGTATCTGATTCTGACAATGTACTTGATGCATTGTATAGCATTGTATATGACTGGTTTGGTAGAAAAGAACAGTACATGAGAGCATTTGTGTATTTACTCTTGGTGGTAAACTATGCTATGGCATTTGTACTTGTGTATCTGGAGGAGAACAAGTCATGAGTGAAGAAAAAAAAGAGGAAAAACAATGTGCTAAGTGGGAACCATATATGGAAATGGGGCATCCTGAGATAGATGCACAGCACAAAACCCTGATTAATGAGATAAACAAATTATGTAAAGAGCTTGGAAATAAGGAACCTGATGCCGAGAAACTAAAGGCCCATATCAAATTTTTATTGGGATACGCAGCAAAGCATTTTGCTACTGAGGAAAAAGTTATGCAAGAAATTAGGTATCCTGGATATCTTAACCACTATAATATGCATCGATGGTTTGAAAAACAGGTGAGAAATCTTGTCAATGACTATGTAAAGTTCGGGCCTACTCACACCATGGTTGTTAGAATTCATCATCTGCTTGTTGATTGGCTTGTGAGTCATATATGCGGTACAGACGGTGATCTTCGTACTTACTATAAGGCCTATATGAAAAGCACAATGGACTCGATGGCAGGAGAAGATCCCTCTTCTGAAGTTTGAATTCTAATAAGTTTTTCATCTCAGTGTTTATATTTGCTTATATCTTCCCAAGGTGATACAATACCTTTATATGTTTGTTGGAGGTGTATAGTGTGAAAAAGTTTTTTGTTATGCTGCTTGCTGTAGCGGTGCTTTTTTCTTTTGCTGCATGCGGTGAAAGTGCTTCTACAGGCTCGCAGACAGGAACAGCCACTCAGACCAGTAGTCAGTCTATGACAGCTACATCGAGCAGTGAGGTGGCTCAGAACGAAACGGCTACAGGTAGCCAGACAGGAAAGGAGAACGGTAAAGTGGTAGAAAAAGGTGATACGGTTAGCGTATTTTACACGGGTAAATTTGAGAATGGAGAGGTATTTGATTCTAATGTAGGAAAAGAGCCCTTTACATTTACAGTAGGGGCTGGACAGGTTATTCCAGGCTTTGATAAAGCAGTTCTCGGTATGAAATTGGGAGAAGAGAAAACTGTTACCATTACCCCTGAAGAGGGATATGGAGAGAGAGACGAAAGATATGTTTTTCAGTATCCTCTAGATAAGTTTCCTGAGGATATTAAGAAAAACCTTAAGGTTGGCGAAACACTCTACATGAATACCGAGCAGGGTCCCATTCCTGTAAAGGTTATTGCTATTGAGGGGGCCACTGTTACCATAGATGCTAACCATCCACTGGCCGGTAAGACATTGGTGTTTGACATTAAGGTTGTAGATATCAAAAAGCCCGGTAACTAATCTTATCGTTGGTATTCTGTGTGTAAAGGAGGGGCTTCCCCCTCCTTTTTCATTTTTGTTATTTTGATAGATAAACAACCTGACCATCGGTCATGATAATTTATTAACTTATTATGTAGTAATATATAGCCTAAACTCCCATCGTGCTGTTAAAATGATTAGTGTACATTGATATGGGTGGGAGGGGTGATTTATGAAGAAGATTTTTATTGCAATGGTGTTGATCCTGTTTGCCGTAATTCTTATGGTAGCTATATATATGCCGCAGAGTGGAAAGGTTCTTCCATATACCTATGTGGAATTTGGTAAAGATCTTGTCATGCATGACCTATCCACGGGAATGACGGCATCTATTACTCCTCCCGGATATCTCATGGGTATAGCTCCCCATGCACTGGTATTTGCCAAGCCTATAAATGGTGAAAAGCAAATGCAGCTGATATACCTATATGGTGCCACGGCATCAAGGACGGTAGGCATATATGACATGCCAACACTGGTTGGTGTGCAGGGAGATAATTTTTCTGTGGTGATATATGGAAAAACTGTTTCCGATATGGAGGTATGTGCCATTGGTATAGATGGTCAGAAAAAGTGTGTACCAATGCCCGCTGATGCCGCCTCTGATCTACAAACATTGGGACCTGCAAACATAAAAGTTTGGTATGATGGCACATATTTTTACTATCTTGGTAGATTGGTCTTAAGGTTCGGTAGTGGACAGCCCAAGCAGATAGAGGAGAATGCCGACCTCATGTATGCGTATGTTTTGCCTCTGAACGGGCATAGGTTTATTCTTGGTGGAAAGACTGTGTCTCTATATGACAAAGATGGCTTTGTAAAGTCTGCTACGGTGAAGCTATCACCGAGATGGATATCACCGCGTATGGTGTTATGTAAAGATGCTTTTGCTGTTCCAGCTGGAAGCAAGGGGTATAAAATAGCGATCCCAAGTATGGAAGTACTGAAAAGTCTCAGTGGAATACCGGTGGCTTGTATAGGTGATAAGGTGATTCTATTTAAAGGAACATATCCTATAAAAGGGGAAATAGTTTCTGAAGATGGACATGTGTATCTAAAGGATGTGTCGTTTGGAGCCCTTATAGGAGGGATTAGACCTTGAAGAGACTGTTTGATTACCTGAAATCTCAGTGGAAGAAAATTCTCATAGCCTTTATAGCGCTCATACTGGTTGATATTATGCAGATTTTGTATCCTCAGTATGTGAGAAAGGCTATCAACCTTATAAAGTCTCTCAGTACAGATACAGATAAGTCTTATTGGATAAGCGTTTTATGGCATTATGCATTTATCATGATAGCCCTTTATTTGGCTGTTGCCATATTTAGGCTCGTGTATCGTTGGTTTCTTAGAACAGTGGCAGTGAGTTACGATCATCAGCTCCGTATGGCTATTATGGATAAGTATCTTTCTTTTAGTGAAAGAGACCTTCAAAAGTTTGATATTGGTGACCTCATGTCCCGTCTTATTAGGGACACACGAAGTGTCAGAAGATTTATCATGATGGGAACCATTATCCTTGTTGACCTTGCTGTTCTGGGAGGAATGACGATTGTTACGATGGTATCTATGAGTCCGTATCTGACACTTGTCAGTGTGCCCCCGATGATTATTCTTACCCTATTTGTTCTCTGGGCTGGCTCTTATATGCAAAAGAAGTTTAAGGTTATGCTGGAACTCTTTGGCGAGATGACAGAGAGGGTCAGAGAGACGGCTGTGGGTATCAAGGTTATCAAGACCTTTGTTAGAGAAGATTTCTTTATGAAACTCTTTGAGCAGATTAACGATAGATATATAGGTACTGGTGTCAAGTTGTTTACACTCCAGTCCTCATTTTGGCCCCTTTCCAGTGTTGTTGTGGGTCTGTCCCTTGTTATCGTACTGTGGGTTGGTGGAGATATGGTTATGAGTGGCAAGATGGATATTGGTACGCTGGTGTCATTTATGATGTATATCAATATGATTGCTTGGCCTATGCTTAGTGTGGGTATGTTTATTACCGTTTATAGCATGTCAAAGTCTGCCATTCAGCGTATAGATGAAGTGCTAACATATGAACCTGAAGTGAAAGATACAGGAACCCGAGAGATCGAAGGGGTTTCTAATATAACAGTTAAGGATATCAAAGATGATATTGTATTGAAGGGTGTGTCTTTTAGTGTGTCCAAAGGGCAAGTACTTGGTATTACAGGCCCTCCCGGCAGTGGTAAAACGGTGCTTATGAAATATTTGCCAAGACTCTGGCAGCCGGGCGATGGTATGGTATTTGTCAATGATATAGATGTCAACGATATCAGGCTGGCGTCTCTGAGAAGACACTTTTCTTATGTGCCTCAAGACCCCATACTCTTTGCCGGTACTGTAAGAGATAATATTGCTTTCGCAAGACCCGATGCAACAGAAGAAGAGATTATATGGGCAGCAAAGATGGCATGTGTCTGGGACGATATACAGGCACTTCCTAAAGGACTGGATACCGTTGTTGGTGAAAGGGGGATAACCCTTTCTGGAGGTCAAAGGCAGAGGGTATCTATTGCCCGTGCTTTTCTGGCTGGTAAAGATATTCTCATACTGGACGATCCCCTCTCTGCAGTAGATACCCATACAGAGAGATGTATTATCAAGAATCTCAAAGAGTATGTTGCACAGCACAGTCCTCTTACCATTATCGTTTCCCATCGTATACCTGCTATACACTGGGCAGATTATGTGCTTGTGCTTGAGGGTGGAAAGGTTCTTGAAGAGGGAACTCCTGAAGAGCTTGCAGAGAGAGATGGTCTGTATAGCCGACTGTATCGCTATCAGATGGGTGGTGATGTAGAGTGAAACTGCTCTGGAAATATGTAAAGCGATATTGGATATGGGCCGTACTCGGTGTTATAGGTATGTTTCTTCAGATATTCTTTAAGCTTATTAATCCTTACCTTATACGTATTCTTATAGACCAGTATATTTTAAAAAACGACTTTGTTGGCGCCACCCGCATGATGTATCTCATTTTAGGATTTACATTGGGTGTTGGTATACCTTTGATTTTCTCTTCGTGGGCTATTAATGTGCTGACATTTAAGGTGATGAAGGATATTCGTATGGATATGTTCAGACATATGATGCGGCAGGGGCTTTACTTCTTCTCTAAGACACCGACAGGTGTTATTGTTACCCGTATTACCAATGATGTGGCCTCTGTGGGTGATGTGCTTGCGGGTAGTATTCCCGCTATCGTGTCAGATGTTTTTATCATTACAGGTGTTTGGGTGTTTCTGTTTCTTGTCAATACAAAATTGGCACTTATTGAGCTTGTGTTTGCCCCCATTATTGCCATTCTTGCCATAGGATTTGGTCGATGGCTCAGAGATTTATACTCTCATATTAGAGATGTCAGGGCAACCCTGAATATTAAATCTCAGGAGATACTGTCTGCTATTCCTATTATTCAGGTGTTTGTGCAGGTGCCACGTATAAGAAAAGATTATGAGAAGACATCACTTGAGTATAGAAATAGCCTATTTAAGGCATTCTTTATAACGGATATCTTCAATGCCCTTTCGGGGCCTGTTCTTAAGACATCGATGCAGGCAACAGCTATTGTTGCCGGTGGCTATTTGATACTACGGGGTTCCTCTACCATTGGTGATGTTGTGGCATTTCTTACATACATCAACTATCTTATAGAACCTATTAGAGATATAGCAGATAAATACACAATGATACAAGATGCCACATCAGCCATCATGAAGATACAACGCTTTATGAATGAAAATTGGTATATACCCGATGCCGAAAATCCACATACTGGTAGGCCAGAGGGCTATATTAGATACGATAATGTTCATTTTGCATATCCCGGCACCAAGAAAGAGGTTATCAGAGGGGTGTCATTTGAGGCTCTTAAAGGTAAAAAGATTGCACTTGTGGGCTTTACAGGTTCTGGTAAATCCACACTGCTGAACCTAGCCTTGAGGTTTTACGATGTGAATAAAGGTGCCATATATGTTGATGATATAGATATCAGACAGTGGAAAAAAGATGACCTCAGAAGTGGTGCCGCTGTGGTGTTGCAAGAGCCTTTCCTGTTTAAGGGAACTATTAGGGACAATATTACTCTGGGTAGAGATATACCCCTTGAGAAGGTTATCGATGCTGCCAAGAGAGTTCATGCCCACGATTTTATCAAAGATCTACCCAATGGATATGATACGATGGTTCTCTCCGGTGGTGCAAACCTCTCTGTAGGGCAAAGACAGCTGATATCTCTTGCCCGTGCTTTGGTGCATCATCCGTCTATTCTTATTCTTGATGAGGCAACGGCATCCATTGATAGTGAAACAGAGAGACTTATACAGGAAGGCCTTGAAGAGGTTATGAAAGGACGTACAACACTTATGGTTGCCCATAGGCTTTCTACTATTCGTGAGGCTGACAAGATATTGGTGCTTGACAGTGGAAGGGTGGTAGAAGAGGGTACCCATGAGGAACTTCTGAAAAAAAGAGGACTATATTATGAACTGTATATGCTTCAGTGGGCTTCTGGTCAGTAGTTTTTGGTAGAATAAAGTATAAATAAATGTCTTAATAGGTGGTGATGTGCCTTGAATAAGTGGGTGTATGTTGGGTTATCCTCTATTCTTTCATTTTTTGCCGGTATCGGAATTGTGTTTTTACTTGCCATGGGAAGGGCTGCTGCTAAGGCACCTGCTGTAAGGGCACTCTATAATAACGGCTTTATACTGGGAGTATTGCTTTTTCTTATCATGTTTGCTTTAGGTTTTCTCTTGAAAGAGGGTGAAAGTAAATCCGACTCTGAAGAGGAGATTTCCTTCAAAGATCTTGTAATGGAGTTGAGGGAGACCATTCGCAAGGCTTCTCATAGCCACGATGTTAGACATACTTTTACCGACTATCTTAAGAGTATGTGGGTAGATGAGTCTAGTAAGCTCATGGTTGAAAGAGCACTGAAAGAAGTTCTTGATGAGTTTCATGATGAGGCGTGGTTATTTGCACTATATGCGGAGCTACTGATGAGTGATGGTAGATGGGCCGATGCCGAGGTGATGATAAAGAGAGCATGGGCTGCTGCTCCAACTGATGAATATGTGAGACAGGTTGTTAGAGAGTGGATAGATGCCCGTAGTGAAAAAGATCCCTTTAGGGTATCCGAGATGGTGAGGAAACTTAGAGAAGTATACCCTGAGGGGTGGCTCTATCTTCTTGAGGCAGAACATATGATGCGAATAGGTCGTACAGGTAATATTGAAGAAATTCTTGTAGAGGCATACAAGCTTAGTGATGATAATATGGCACTATTGGAAATTATATCCGCCTATCTGGGATATCTTGCCTCTGAGGGAAGAGAACCACAGATGTTCGCCTTCTTTGAAAAACTGAGAAATGCTGCAGATAAACCTCTTATATACGCTATAGAAGCTAAACTGTCAGTGCTTGCCCGCGATTATGAGCGTGCTGTAGATGCTGTAAGGAAACTTAAAGAGAGTGGGGTATCTCCCGAGATAGTTGATGCTGTTATTGCAGATATTATGAATGGTGCACGCAGTGATGGAAGGGAGGATATCTTAGCAAAGTTATTTGAGTAGTTATGGATGTAAATATATGGTCTATAGAAGGAGCCAAATGGCATATACATGGAAAAGATAGATATCTTGTTTTGGAGAACTATCCTCTTTATAGAGGGGTGAAACATCTACCAGACCCATTCCTTCCTGTTGTTGATGTGTATGGTAAGGAGGTATTAATAGATTTTTTTGCCGGACATCTGCTTCCCTTTCATTATCTCAGAGTTTGGGGGAAAAGGGCTAGAGAGACATTTATCAGTAGACTAAGTCAAGCTCTGGACTATGATATAGCACGTGTAGAAGGTTATACCTTAAAAAATATTGTGTTTTCTGAAGGCAAGGTATATATTTTACCTCCTCAGCAGAAAGGATATACCCTTGAGAAGGTTATAAATGACCTTCGGCATTATCTTAATACATATGGTGTTAACGCTCCTGGGGGTGCTATAGATATTCAACCGAT
This sequence comes from Dictyoglomota bacterium, assembly GCA_013153035.1. Taxonomy (GTDB): domain Bacteria; phylum Coprothermobacterota; class Coprothermobacteria; order Coprothermobacterales; family JAADFF01; genus JAADFF01. Next base: position 10,892 of record JAADFF010000059.1, read on the forward strand.
TGACCCGGGTATTGTCATACGCAGGGGAATATACCATCTCGAGAAACCTTTCTCTATGAACCATATTGTGGGACTTATGCGAAGACTTGTGATATGGGGTTATTATCCTATTTTGTCTATATCTCCTTCGGAGTTTATGGAAGGGTCACGTTTTATGCGGAGCTTGGCCTTTTATATGCCTTGGGCCGGAAAAACGAGTATCTATGATATGGTTCCTGCCATATCCCTTGTTATGGGGGAAGGGGTACGTATTAATATTGGTATGAGTGGTATTGTCGAGAGGGTGCTTGATGCTACTCATGCGGAAAAGGTGGCATTTATAACTATTGGCATGCCTAAGGTTAAGGAGTTGTATAGTCTTGTAGAGAAAAGGGATATTATTATCTATACCGATGAGGATGCCGATGTGTCTATATCTCTTTCTGATAGCTGGCAGGAAGCATCTTCTTTAGATCGCATACTTGCATGTCAGCTCTATGCTGTCAGATCTCATGATGATAACCAAGTTGTATGGGAAGACTCCAGACTTCTTGCCGATATTCCCTGTGTGAAATCGACAGTATCAGAGGATGTGTATGAAGATCTTGATGCAGATGCACTCTTTACATTGTGGCAACAAACTCGGGATAGAAAAGCCCTTGTTAAAGCTATATGGAAAGATAGACATGAATATAAGCTTGTTTCCCATCAGATGTACGATGCCCTTGCGAGTAGTGGGCTTATTAACAGAAAGGGATTTTATTCTTACCTTGTGCATGGAACCTTGAAGAAGGGTATAGCTGATATGTTTGCCTTTATCCCACGAATAGAAAATGAAGATGGATTAGGTTATATTTATTCTCTTATAGGTCAGCTTTATCTGGGTGATATACCGGAAAAGGAAGAAGTTTTAAGGCTTTTAGGGCGTTTGAAAGAGTTTCCTCCCGGTCGTCTTTTGTGGTTTATATTCTTTCTGGCAAACTATATATCCCGAACAGGGTGGGAAGAAAATTACGAAGAAATCCACCATCCTCTTATGGATTTTATGTATATGGATCCCTATGAAGGAATGGATAAATGGCTCTTTCTTACTGCTAAGAATGCCTTTGCGATCACATATATGCATAGTGGTAATCTTAATGAAGCCTATAGTATTATCAGCTCTATAGTACCGCAAGCTCGTAAATATAGATACTTTGATCTTTTATTTAAGGTATACAACAATCTTGCTATTCTGTCTAGTGAAGTGTCTCCAAGACTGGCATCTAAATATCTCTTGTTTTCCACTATGTACGCCTTGGTATCAGGTGGAACATCGCTTGGGGGTGTTTTTTCTTCTCTCCTGACAGAGGAAGTTCAAAGAGCCCCTCTCAGTGTGCTGAGACGTATATATGAAGTTGGTTGGTCTATTCCCCTTGATGATATGCAAGAGTTTGTTCTTCTTGCCACTTGGATATGGGTGCTTGTCAGTAGGGGGCATATTAAAGAGGCTGAAAAATATATGAGGGTACTTGAACGTAAGTATCAGTTCCCTACTGGTGATATTGTTAGGGATGTTGAATACTACTATTTAAAATTGTCGTATTTCTTGCTGAGGGGCAATGTGGGAAAGGCCAAAGATATGGCAGAGAATCTTCTGAGATTATTAGAAAGCATGCCTATAACCTATTATAGGCCTGATATATACAAGAGGCTGGCTGTCTTTTTCTTTATAGATAGTGATTATAGAAATCTTGATAAGGTCGTGAATTCTGTCAAAGACAGGTATGGTGAAGAGTCGCTTTCGTATATGATGGCATATGCCCTGAAGATAGCATTAGCAGGTAATGTATATGGTGCTATCGATATATTAAAAGATGTGTACCGTAAAAATCTTCATGTGTGGAAGCTCCTTGATGCAGCAGAGGCCTCTTTTCTCATCGGAGATTTATACTGCCGACTGGATAAAGGCAAGATAGCATCGGTATATTACCGGAAGGCAGAGGTGCTTCTAACAAGACTTGGGGCTTTGAGGTTACTACGTTTTATGCTATCCCGTCATGATGTGTGCGTTAATATTGATACAACTTCAGATTTTCATAGGCGCATGGTTATGTTTTCAGGCGATGCCCGTATGCTTATGGAAGAGATGTACAGCCTTATTCTTGATCTTGAGAGTGAAAATTTCTTCCTTGATCGTATTCTTGATATGTTTTCTATGATTACTGATGTCGCCAGCCTCGATGTGCTTCTTGAGCGCATGCTTGCGGAGATACTGCATATTATGCCCGGTGAAAAAGGATATATAGCTACTGTGGGTGGAGAGCATGATGTATGGGTATCGTATTCTCTTGATGGAAGAAATCCGGCTAGACATGAGTTTGCATTTGCCCCAGAAGATGTTGTTAGACGTGGTGGTGTATTTGTATCATCTCCTTCTGCCATTGGAGAAGTAGAGTTTATCGGTAAGGAACACCTTGTTGTATATTTGCAGAATGATACGGGGATTCATGTGTTTAGCGATATGGATGAGTATTTTCTTATTAAGCTTATGGAAATTATTCGTGTAGCAGTACTTATGGAGAGCTTGGGTAGTGTCTCTGTTAGAGATAAACTGACAGACCTTTATGCACGCTGGTATGGTATGAAGAGGGGCAGTGAAGAATTTGAAAAGGCACGCAGGGGTATTTATCCAGTATCGGTGCTTTATATGGATCTTGACGGATTTAAAGAGATAAATGATACATATGGTCATGGCATTGGTGATAAGGTGCTTGCCCATGTGGGTTCTTTGATTAGGGAGTCTGTTAGGTATATGGATATTCCATTTAGATACGGAGGAGACGAGTTTATTGTTGTGCTTCCTGCCACATCTATCGAGGGGGCAACGGAGGTTGCCAAACGTATTGTCGATGCTATATTTAGGTTTTTTGAGAAGTATCCGTATAAGGTGTCTATATCTGTTGGCGTTTCCTCTTATCCTGAGGATGAGGCAGAAAGTTTTGAAGACCTTATGAAGGTAGCCGATGAACGCCTTTATAAGGCTAAAAAATTGGGAAAAAACCGCTACTATACGGGGAGGGAAGAAAAGTGACAAAGAGGCTGTTTTGGGAAGATATGTATATGGTGAAGGCTGAGGCCCAGATTGTAGATGTAAGAGAGATAGACGGTCGGTATCATGTACTTACCGATGCCACAATCTTTTATCCTGGTGGCGGTGGATTTCCCAAAGATAGGGGGAAGATCAACGGTAAGGAAGTGCTTGATGTATACGATGAAGGTGGGAATATATGGCATGTGCTACCGGAACCTGTAGAGGGGAAAGCTTTTATGGAGGTAGACTTTATGCACCGCTACGATTTTATGCAGCAGCATACAGCCCAACATCTGCTTTCTGCCCTTGTCCACGATATGGCCGGTGGTACGACCTTATCGATGCATCTGGGGGATGAATATAGCAGTATAGATGT
>JAADFF010000061.1 GCA_013153035.1 Dictyoglomota bacterium
CAGACCAACCTTCTTGCCCTCAATGCTGCCATAGAGGCTGCCCGTGCCGGTGAGGCAGGTCGTGGCTTTGCCGTTGTGGCAGATGAGATTAGAAAGCTGGCTGAGGAAACACAGCGCTCCACCGAGGAGATAGGTGCAAAACTCAAAGATATCATCTCCGCCACCAAAGAAACAGCCGGATTCTCCAGAGAAGTTGGAGAAGCTATTCAGTCTGTTGGTGAAAGTATGAACCGCATTGTTGATATCTTTGGCAGCATACTGGAACATGTTCAGGGTGTTACCCAGAGAACAGAAGACCTTGCTGCAGTTGCCGAAGAGCAGTCTGCAACAGCAGAAGAAATCTCTGCCGGTGTTGAGGTTGTATCTCAGAATATTGAATCCATAGCCAAACACATGGAAGAGATCAACGAAAAGATCAATTCCTTTGCATCAGATGTTAGAGGTCTTGCCCAGAAAGAAAACCTTATCAAAGAGATATTCGACGACTTGGCCAATAAGGCTTCTCAATTTAATGTGTAATACCACAATAATAAACACAAAAGCCCCTGCGTACGCGGGGGCTTTTTACATACTATGTGAGATATAACTTGTCCGTTTTTTTCTTAGTAGCAACTTTGTATAGTTTGTCATTCCATAGGGCTATAACCTATAGCCTGAATCTTCTTTTTAATGCCCTGCACAAAGTGGAAACACATACGATTCCATAAAAACACCACCTAAAGGATAAATAACCATTGCCTATATAGGGTCTTATTCCATCATATATAGATGCACTTTTTAGTGGATCCCTCGACCAATAATCAGAAGGATAAAGGATAAGGTTCATTCAGACATATTTTATACAAACCGGAAATACCGAAAAGCGTTTCCTTACCAAAAATCATCCCTATACGGTTATCACACTATCAAAATATAGTACTAGCACATCTTCATACAAATGGAGATATACTATATTCTCGTTCTTTATCTTGAGGGAAGATTACCAGAAAAGTGGAACATCAGGGCTTCTTATAAAAACAAACCTGTTGACACGATATTTCTCTGTTTCTACTTTATCTTCAACTTGGGCTTTGTCATAGCCCAATCAGGATGTATCGCCCCATAGATAGCAGAAAAAGAGATAATAAGCATGAGTATACGAAAAACATCATCGGTAACAACAAAGATATCAAGAAATGCCAGAACAGACAGTACCCAGTAGCCAGCAGAGACAAGTTTCATGTTTTTAACACCCAACCCATCCATAACAATATTCCACAGTAAAAACGGAACTGTCAACATAAACATGCCATCGTGAAGGTATCCAAAATTTTTCTGCATATAACCCTGCACTGCAACAGCCAACCCAAACGGTATCATCAAAACAAGCATATACGCAATAAGTCTTTTCAACCACACAGTAAGCTTTGTATCGGCACCGGTCTTACATGTCTTCACACAATCACCTCCACAGGTGTATTATCTCACATAAGCCTGCTTTTCTGCTAGAACATATCTCAAACGTATATCCTTTACGCACCGATTGAAGGGAGACTCTTACCTTTTTCACTCAAAGCACATAGCAACATCTAATAGCATCTTTTCTCACATGGAAATCAGAACACAATAAGCTCTGGCAAGAATAAACTTTTTCACAGACAAAAACAACTAAACGGTGAATCAGCAAACTACAAAATACTTTCCATATACTAAGACAAGTTGCTTCAAGTATAAACGAATACAAACACGTTTTCCTATGTTTCCCCGCGGAAACTATAACTTGTCTAAACCGTATGCCTCCCTGACAAGCCCCTTGGCAAGGGCAAGTGTGGCATCAATAAGTGGCACAGGAGATGATAATTTATCACCCACAAGGGGAATCTCCGTACAAGCCATGATAAGGGCAGCAGCCCCCTTATCCACCATGTGGTCTATAACACGCTGGATAAGTATAGACGGTCTATCATACACACCTGACTTTATTGTATAAATAGCATCCATGAGCATGGTAAGGTATCTCTCATCAGGATATATGACATCATATCCAAAGCCCTCGTATATGTGACCCTTCACCGTGCCTACTGTTCCCAGCACACCAACAGGCCCTTTTACTTTATGGGAAGCAACCTCTCGCATAGACTCTCTGGCAATATGTAGCATATACACACCTGTCTCTTTGACAATGTCATCATAAAAGTAATGGGCTGTGTTGCACGACATGGCAAAGATCTCGGCACCAGCTCCTTTTAATCTCAAGGCGGACTCTATGAGGTAAGGGAGGGGATTTTCTCCCCTCCCCAAGATGTAGGCCGACCTGTCGGGTATCTGGCTGTAGTTATCAAGAATGACATGGATATGTTCCTGATCTCTCTTGGCCGGCGAGAGCTTAATAACCTTATACACAAGATCTACACCGGCCTCAGGTCCCATTCCACCGATAATACCTACAACCTTACTCGGCATAGTAGACATTCTCGTCAAGCTCTCCCTCGCTCTTTGCAACAAATGTGGCACCTGTCAGGTCACCGGTAACATTAAGGGCTGTTCTTGCCATGTCAAGGAACACATCGATACCGGCAATAAGGGCCACACCCTCGATAGGCAGTCCAATAGATTGTGTAACCAGTGTCAGCATAATAAGACCGGCACCAGGCACACCAGCTGTTCCGATAGATGCCAATGTTGCCGTGACGACAACCATAATCTGCTGAGATAGTGTGAGGTGCATACCATAAACCTGAGCAATAAACAGTGCCGCAACACCCTGATAAAGGGCTGTTCCATCCATGTTAATGGTGGCACCAAGAGGCAGAACAAATGAGGCTATAGACTCAGAAACACCAAGTTTCTCCTTGGCAACCCTCATGGTAACAGGCAGTGTTGCACTACTACTTCTTGTGACAAATGCTGTAAATGTAGCCTCAAAAGCCTTCTTGAAGAATACCCATGGGTTGAGTCGAGCAAGTAGAGACAACACACCTGTGTATGTGATAAGGGCATGAAGAATAACACCAATATAGACACCAAGAATGACCTTTGTATAAGGCAGAAGGATAGCAAGTCCCTTGGTACCTACAACCTTGGCAATAAGACCAAACACACCAAATGGTGCCCACCACATAACAATGGCTGTCAGCTTATACATTGTCTCTGCCACACTATCCATAACATCCAGCACCAGCTTACCCTTTTGACCTGCCATTAGAGCTGCTATACCAAAGAACAGTGCGAACACGATAATCTGAAGCATGGCACCATTGGCCATTGCTGCCACAGGATTCTTTGGGAAGATATTCAGGAACACCTGATAAAGCGAAGGTGCCTCCTTACCGGTAAACTGAAGTCCCTCTCCAATCTGCATACCGGCACCAACCTTCATAAGGTTACCGAGAATAAGACCAATGGTAACAGCAAACGCCGTTGTAAGCAGATAGTAAAGAATGGTTTTGAGACCAACTCTACCAAGCTTTGCTGGATCACCAATAGACGCCACACCCACAACAATGCTGGAGAACACCAGAGGAACAATAAGCATTTTCAAAAGCCTAATGAAGACATCGCCCATCCAGGCAACCCAGATGACATTGTCTTTACCCAAGATAAGACCACCAACAATACCTAGGGCAAAGCCCACAAGAATCCAAACTAGCAGTTTCTGGGAAGACCCCTTTTTTTGAGCCATGATATCACCCCCTTCATTAATATTGTAAACATATTTATGCACAAAATAGCATATCTAAAGCATATAGGCGAATACTCCACATTGGTACATTCCAATACACATCTTCCTACACGCTATAGAAACTTCTGTGAATCACAGCTGCAATATCCATGGAGATTGACATATACATATTTATATGCGCAACCAACCCAATAAAAGTATAAGTTTCCGCGGGGAAACTACAATATGTGTAGTATTTGTTTGGTATTCATACCTGTGATGTTCTACCTGCGCAAAGAATATCGCTAAATGTCATCATCAGCTTATTCAACAATATCTTTGAAATTACGCGGGGCTTCACAATGCAAGTTATATAAACTGCTTTGCGCCACATACTTGCATATAAGATTATGCTACGAATACACCACAAACTTACGGACAAAAAAATTCTATGGAAACATCCTTATCTCAAAACCCTATAGAATAATATCCTTGGTAAAACCACATACAACATATTTCCGCGGGGAAACTACAAGCATACCTCTTGTGTACCAATACCTCACATGTCAAATCTATAAGGATAATTTCTACAGGCAAAATAAAAAGCATGTTGGAAGAAAGCATACAAGATATACCTTCCATGGAGAAAAATCATTAAATGGTTTCCATATACACTTCCATAGATCATAGATAATAGAAACATATACAAATTCCTCAGGTATATCTCCCAAAAATTGTCAACATATGAAGGTAATAACATAAATTCCACGGGGAAATACCAGAATCACATCACATACAAGCCACCAAGATATAGCAAAGAGACACTGCTTTCTATAAAGACTATAAACTTTTCCAAAATAAGAGGGCAAAATCTAAAAATGTTTCCGCGGGGAAATATATAAAAGGGGGAGAAACTTCTCCCCCACTTACTACTCTTCTACAGGCTCTATAACAATTACTGTTACATTGTCAGAACCGCCTCTGTCAACGGCTTCCTGAACAAGGTCGGCACCTTCAAGATATTTCTGACCAATATCTTTAAGAGATAAATGGGCTGTAAGTCCATCTGTTGCCAATATCACAGCCTTAATCTTGTCAAGTGGTACCCTAACTTTATCGTAGAAGAAGTCACAGGGTTTTCTACCACCAATAACACTGGTAATACGGCCTGTATATGGCTCTGCGTGCGGGGTGGAAATAAAAGAAGGCTTGCCCTCTTTGTCAATGAGGATAGCTGGAGAATCGCCAATCCAATAAACATCGACATAATCATCACCCAGTACTGCCAATGTCAATGTTGTGGCACAACCCGGATGGGCCTCTCCAACCTCTTTACACGCCTTCTGCATGGCCTCTTTAAAGGTCTTCTCATCGACAATCTCTTTAACATGAGAAACGGTGATAGCAGATGCCACTTCACCTGCAGGGTGACCTCCCAAACCATCTGCCACGGCAACAGCGTGTGGAGATTCCAAGATACCCTCAAATCCACAATCAGGATAAGCGGCGTCTTCCATGTTCTCGCGAACAAGCCCTTGATCGCACTTTACCCTTACACGGTACTTCATACCTATCCCCTCCTTCCATCTAATAACAAACTATATAATAACACCAAAGTGATATAGACAAAAGGCACTATTAATCAAAGGGTAACAACAACACCACAAGGCTATAAACCGCATATAAATCTCGTGAGGCCCTCTCAACCATTACGTAGATAACTACTATATGGCACCTCCAGGAGAAAATCCGTTCTAGAAACCTCTAGAACCTAAATATAAGCTATAGCTAACCCATCACGAACGGGGCTGCCATCTTGCAAACCTGATTTCAGGACAGAAAACAAAAAGCGTAAATGCGAAACCACCCTTAATGTATAAAATACCCCGAAAGATGGAGGTGAGTAACATGAAGGAGAAAATAACAAAAGTGAAAAAATCATCTTAGCAGTGATTTTACTTCTGATAGGTATATATCTGCTTGTCCACTACTGTAATCTCACTATCTCTATTCATCATAACTTGTTTGTGATAGTACCTACAATACCACTAGTACCTAATAAAAGGATTTTCTAGGAATACCTAACCGCAATAATGCCGAAGCAGTAACGGAAAAAGCTCAACATGAAATTGGACTGTCAGCATACGCCCTCAATTCTGCCTTATCAAACATTACAGGTGTTGCTCCAACAATACCGAAGTGGTAGAAGCGCTATTAAAATTTTGGGCACAGCAGATCTACACTAACAGGCGCATGGGAAAGCATAAAATTAATTACTGTACAAGCACAGGACACCAACCTTTTCACAGGGGCCATGCAATTACAAGGGCCATGTTATCAACACCACCCTCAAGTAACGCCTCTTCTATAAGGTCGGCACCTTCTATAAACATCTGAACGATCTGAGGTATAGAAAAATGGGCTGTGAGGCCATCAGTAAACAGAAGCAAGGCCTCAAGGTCAGCCGTGTCCACTGAAACTTTATCAAACTGGGGAACACCCACGCCAAGCACCCGTGTAATATATCCTGTAGCAGGGTGCACATGGGGTTTTGTAAGAAGCCTATATTCTCCTCCGCGTAGTATGGCAAGGGCATGAGAATCTCCTATCCAGTAGACAGAGATGTTCTCATCTTCAAGGACTGCCACTGTCAATGTTGTGGCACTACCGGGAAAAGTACTTTGTATGTCAAGATGGGCTTTTCGCACCTCTTCCTTAAATGTCTCTTCAGAAAAGATATGTTCTACATAGCGCACTGCAATGGCAGATGCCACCTCTCCACCGGGAAGTCCACCTACCCCGTCAGCTACAGCGATGGCACAAGGGGTCTTTTTGATACCATCAAAGCCACATGGGGGATACGCACTGTCTTCCATATTCTGTCGCACATATCCCTGATGACAAAAGCTTCTTATTCTATACTTCACCCTCTCCCACCAGCTTTATACGATAGTTCCATATCTCCACAATGTCACCGGGCCGGAGCTTTCTACCGCGGCGGGTTTCCACCTCTCCGTTAACCTTTACTTCCCCAGACTGAATGACCATTTTGGCCTGGCCCCCAGTAGGCACCAAATCTAGCACCTTGAGAAGCTGACCAAGTGTAATATACTCACCCCTAACGCTAAAAGTGATCTCTTCCATTGTTCTCACCCCTCACATGTATTCTAATGAAGCTTAACAAAAACACAAATAGGCCCCCGAAGGGACCTATCTGTATAAGGCATATACTTTCTTATCTCTTCACAGGCATTATCAATACCTGAACGCGTTCCTGGTCGTCTTTAGGAGATAGAAGGGCTGGCACATGCTGAGAGACGAATATCATCTGTGTCTCATCAAAGCCCTTCATAGAACTGAGGGCATCGGTGAGAAATTTGGGGTTAAATGCCAGTGAAAGAATCTCTCCTTCAAAGTGGGTCAGGGGAACAAAGTCCTCATAGTATCCGACATCAGGCACATCGGCCTTGATAATAAGACTGCTACCATCTGTGGTAATATCAACACCCATAACGACATCGGCCCCCATAAATTCAGCAGCACGGCGGAGCACCTTCATCAGTTCGTCGGTGTACACAGACACTATCATGACAGCCTCTTTGGGGAACACCCTACGCCAGTTAGGGAAAGAAGCAGTTGGTGGATCAGTAATAATGGTAACAGGTCCATAAGACAGGGCTTGTCTGCTATCTGCAACTTGTACCTCTACATCATATATCTCTTCCCAGTCCTTAATGGTGCTGTGTAGAACCTCTAAAGGCTCTACCCTGACGGTAAACATCTTAAGGCCCTCTTCCCACTGGATATCCTCATCTCTGTAGACGGCAAGCTTGAAACCATCGGTGGCAACAGCCGCTGTAGAACCTTCGTCTTCCAGCTCAAAGTGGACAACACCAAGAGAACCACCCTTCTTGTCGGCAAAGGGCCTAACCCTTGTCATAACTTCCTCAAGGAAGGATGGTTTCATCTTAACAAGGTGCGTTTCAGCCGGCATCTCAGGGAAGCGTGGAAATGCGGAGCCGTCTACCACGGAGACCCTAAGCTTAACCTTGCCAGCCGTTAGCACCGCACCACTGGAGGTTGCTTCAATGACAACCTCATCTGCGTCGTTGTCTTTGAGCACAGTCCTCAGGTGGCTGATGCTAATACCCACTTCGCCGTCGCCCTCGGCCTCGGCATTGGTTTTGATGGTGATGAAGTTCTTTAAATCTGTCGCCTTGACTTCAACAACACCATCTTTTACAGAGAACAGCAGGGCAGATGTGATGTCAAATGCGCCTGCTCTCTTTGAGAGTATTTTCTTGCCGATATCCAGGATTTTCTGTATGTCTTCTACTTTGAATACCATTTTTATGCCCATAAGGCACCCCTCCTTATCGTCTCTTTCATTATATAAGTCTTTTTATTGGAAGTTGAAGAAGATACGACATGTGTATCTGTGGATAACCTATTATTTCTGTTGTATGCCTGCAAAATGGCTGTTGGTAGGTTGTGGATAATATCCACATAGTTTTCCACATTTCCACATAATGTGATGTTCTCAAATGTTCTATGTGGATAAGTCTGACTTTCACATATGTTATCAACAACCCAGTTTTTAGTTATCCACATCATCATAACGGTTTATCCACCCCTAATATCTGCATAATCTCCCTGACATCTCTTTTTGTGCGACTGTCTCTTTCTATAAGATTGCGTATCTTGTCATAGGCGTGCAGCACTGTTGAGTGGTCTCTTCCACCAAAGGCGCTGCCTATCTCCGTTGTTGACATATCAAGAAGTTCTCTGATAACATACATGGCAATCTGTCTGGCATATGCAATATTCTTTGTGCGACGTTTTCCTTCGAGGTCTGATATTTTTATGCCAAAATAGTCTGCCACTGCCTGCTTGATGGTCTCGGCGGATAGCTCTTCTTTGGAGCGTTTACCGGCGAACAGATCAGGAAGTGCCTGTCTCACGATGCTTTCGTCGGGTACCTCTATACCGTTCATTTCCATGTATAGTATGAGCTTGTTGAGGGCACTTTCCAGTTCTCTAACATTGGAATCTATCTCAGATGCTATGATGTCAAGTACCTCTTTGGGGAGGGATACCCCCCTTTCCTGTGCCTTCTGCTCCAGAATGAGGACCCTTTCTTCCAGCGTTGGCTTGGAGATATCGGCGATAAGTCCCCATGCAAAACGGGTCCGGAGCCTTTCGGAGATTTTTTCCAGCTCCTTGGGGCTCCTATCGGCTGCAATGACAATCTGCTTTTGCCGTTCGTATAGCTCATTGAATATATGGAAGAACTCTTCCTGTGTCGACTCGCCTTTGGTAAGAAATTGTATGTCGTCAACAAGGAGCACATCTAATTCCCTATACTTTTCTCTAAATTCACTCTGCTTGTCGCTCTTGATGTGGGATACATAATCCTCTGTGAATTGCTTTGCCTGCATGTACTTTACCTTAAGATGTGGATATTGCTTCTTCACGGCATTGCCAATGGCATGAAGAAGGTGGGTTTTTCCTAGCCCTACCTTTCCGTATATAAATAAGGGATTGTAGACAAGGCCAGGCTTTTCTGCTACCTTTTTGCTGGCACTGTATGCCAGCTTGTTTGATGGACCGGGCACAAAATTATCAAATGTGCGGTTGGGATTGAGCCCGTCTTCCCCATATGAAATCTTTGGTGGCACCGTCTTGGGAAGTACTGGCTCAGGTTTCTCTTCCTGAGGAGGCTCTTCCACTACCACCTCTATTTCTACTGAAGGTATATTCATGACCTTAGCAAGTGCGTCTTCTATAACAATACCGTATTGCTCTTTGACTTTTTCTTTGGCGGTCTTGTTTGGTACGGCCAGGATGACTTTTTCACCATCTATATCTTTAATAGACATCTGGTTTATCCACAACTGATACACTCGTTCACCCAATGTTTGGGAGAGCCTTTCTTTGACTGCATTCCAAATCTCTTCTGTGTTCAACCACTCTCACCTCCACAATGCATTATATCAGTTATCCACAATCTTTTGTGGCAAAATTTAGCCTTTTCTATGACTTTTCCACAAATGTTTGTAAACAAGGGTCATGTTATCCACAAATCATAGTGGAAAATGTAGATAATTCTGTTGATAACACTTATATCCACAGCCATCTGTCTCGTGTTTATCGCAGTATTTAAGACTTATCCACATATCCTATCCACATAGTTATCAACAGTATAAATGTGTATATGTGAATAACTTTTGTAGACTACATCAGTGCTTGACAGAATGAAATACCTATATACCATATCCCTTCGATAAAATCATGTTGTGGATAACTTTGACACAAGATTGTCCACATGTGTGAATAAGTCTACATATATGTTTGCCGACTTATCCACACTATCCACATGTGACTTATTAACTTATCCACAGGTTGCCAACATTGTGGATAATGTAGGAATGTTTTTTTGTAGACATAATAGGAACATAGGTATATAATGAAAAGATATCTGAAAAGGAGGTGAAAATTATGAAGGTAGATCTGTTTAACTACACCATTGAGAGACTTAAGGAAATTGGTGTGTCTATTGATGACATGGCAGAGCTTGTCATGGAAGTGCAGAAGAAATATTATGATGACATTACCATTGAAGAGTGTCGTCACCATGTTCTGTCTGTCTTGAAGAAGCGTGAGGTGCAGCATACTGTCATCACGGGGCTGGAGCTTGACAGACTGGCTAAAGAGGGAGTTGTCGAAGAACCCCTACTGTCCATTCTCAGAAGAGATGAGCCTCTTTATGGGGTTGATGAGATTCTGGCACTGGGTATTACCAATGTCTATGGCACCATTGGCTTGACAAACTTTGGATATCTTGACAAGGTCAAACCCGGTGTTATAGCCGAACTCAATAACAAGAAGCGTGAAGGTGTGCATACCTTTGCCGATGACCTTGTTGCAGCTATTGTTGCAGCAGCATGTTCCCGTCTTGCCCACTCTAAACGCTCAGACTTCACAGAAGAGGATGAGTAACACGGGTCCGAGGCAGGGCCTCCCTGCCTCCATTTTGGTAGCTGTATAGGGCTATTTCCACACAGGAATTTATCCTTTTTTCTGGTACATTCCCCTATTGCTGATGGGCCTTTTATATATGTGCTACCTCTGTTTTTCTTTTCCTTCCCTCTCTATCATGCTTGTGATGTTGTATTGGTGCTACAATTGTCATTGGAGACTGCACCCGCAAGAGGGTGGATTGGAGGGGATAGCATGTTTGATGTACTTAGGAGGGCGGTTGACCTGGCGATGTCCCTTGGTGCCACTTTCGCCGATGCTAGGGCTAAAAACATCAAGACAGAGCACATCTCCGTGGAAAACGACCGCGTAGATGTCTCTACTGATGAGTCCCTTGGCTGGAATATTCGTGTTATTGTTGACGGTGCATGGGGCTTTGCCGCAACCCACGACTTTTCTAAGATTGATGAAGCCGTGAGGCGCGCTGTGGCACTGGCAAAGTATGCCAGCAGTGCCATGAAGTACAGGGTGAAGTTGGTACCCGCCCCTGTTGTAAAGGGAGAGTGGATTTCTTCCTATGAAAAAGACCCATTTGAGGTGTCTTTGCCCGAGAAGATAGACCTCCTGAAAGAGGCCGTGTCCCGTATGAAAGGTGATGCCTTAGTGCGTCGTTACGGCAGCCTGTCCTTTAGGCTTGAGGAGACATGGCTTGTGTCTTCTGAAGGGGCACAGATATACCAGAAGTTTATTGAGAGTGGTGGCGGCATCTCTGCCATGGCCGTTAATCCTCAGACAGGAGATGTACAGACTCGCTCTTATCCCAACTCATTTGGTGGTCAGTATATGAAGAAGGGTTGGGAGCTTATTGAAGAGCTGAGATTGCCTGCCCATGCTGAGGATATTGCAAAGGAGGCCATGGAGCTTCTAAATGCCCCAGAGTTACCGGAGGGGAGGGCCGATATCATCATTGAGCCTTTCCAGATGGCTTTGCAGATACACGAAACCTGTGGACACCCCACAGAGCTTGACAGGGTGCTTGGAGAAGAGGCGTCATTTGCCGGTACATCATTTCTGACACCTGACAAGCTGGGTACATTCCGCTATGGTTCTCCAGTGGTTACCATCGTGGCAGATCCCACTGTGCCTCATGCCCTTGGTGGTTTTGGGTACGATGATGAGGGCGTGCCAGCCCATCGCACATACCTTGTTAGAGAGGGTATATTTGTAGGGTATCTGTCTTCTCGTGAGACGGCCGCCATGCTGGGACTATCATCTTCAGGTGGTGCCATGAGGGCAGAGGGCTGGTGGAATATTCCTATTGTCAGAATGACCAGTGTTAACCTGCTACCGGGCAGTGGCACCCTTGATGAGCTACTGTCTAAATTGGGCGATGGTTATCTGTTGTCTACAACGAGAAACTGGTCTATTGCCGATGACAGGTCAAATTTCCACTTTGGTGTAGAGGTTGCCTATGAGGTGAAGAATGGTAAACTCACGGGCAATATATTCAAGAAGGCCTCATATGGTGGTAAGACAGTAGAATTTTGGAACAGTGCCGAGGCGTTTACCGGCGAAGAGGATTATGTCGTAGTGGGTGTCCCCAACTGCGGTAAAGGTGAGCCCATGCAGACCATGAGGGTATCCCACGGAGCACCATATGGCCTGTTTAGAGGCGTAAAGGTAGGTGGTTGATATGGATAGAAGAGATTTGGCAAACTTGGCTGGAAAGGTGCTTTCGCTATCTGAGGCACCTCAGACAGAAGTCATTGTTTCATATGCAAGAAAAGAGCTTGTGCGTATGGCGGTCAATCGCATAGTGCACGGGCCTGTTGATATAGAAAAGGTGTCTGTTTCTGTGAGGGTTAGAGATGGTGCCAAGATGGGCTATGCATCTACAGAGGTCCTTACAGATAAGGCGCTGGCAGAAATGGTGGATATGGCATACTTTGTTATGAAAAATTCTCCTCCCATTGATGTGACATGGGATTTGCCCGGTGCCGATGCCTCTATAGAGGTAGATGAGACAGATGCCGGTGATATATGGAATGAAGATACCAAGCGTGAGATTGTCAGCACACTGTTTGACAAGGCAGAGTCTTTAGGTGTTGAGGGCCACGGCACCGTGGTGACAGATACCATGAAAGTCCTTGTTGCCAACAGTGAGGGGCTTATGTCATATGCCGGTGGCACCACAGGTAGTGCCAAGCTCATGCTCCGCAAAGACAGAAAAGAGGTGCAGGATATACTGGCATTTACCAGTGGCTACACACCGGACTTTCATGCGTCTATAGAGAAGCTGGCATCAAATATTTCTAAGATGGACAAACTGGGAGAGCTGCCACCGGGAGACTACAATGTTGTGTTGGGTCCACAGGCCGTGATGGAGCTTCTGAGTACCATGACATATTTTTCCTTTACGGCCGATGCTGCATCTAAAGGAATGTCTTATGTGTATGCTCAGAAGGGCAAAAAACTGCTTCCCGACTACATTACCGTTATGGATAATGTTAATGACACTCGCTTTTCTTCTTTGCCATTTGACTTTGAGGGAATCAAGAGAAGACCTGTTTACTTTGTCATGAGGGGTACTATGGGTACAGTGGTTAACAACCTCTACTTTGCAAAGAAACTGGGTGAGCAGCCCACAGGTCATGCTCTGCCCTTTGACGGCTACTTCTCCCCCGGTGCCTATCCGCTGAATATTGTCATGAGCGGTGGCGAAAAGACATCTGAGGAGATTATGAAAGACCTTGATGAATATATCTACATAGAGGGTTTCCACTATGTCAATGCCTTCCTTGACCCGTTCAATGTTAGAGCTACTGGCCTGACAAGGTATGGCACATACCGCATGAAGGGCACGGAGGTTGTGGAGGTCTACGATAATGCAAGGTTCTTGCAGTCGTTCTGGGAGGCACTAAAGAATGTAAAGGCGGTGTCCTCAGATACATACCTTCTACCCCACCCATACTTTGCCGGTGGAGGATTCATAGTACCGTATCTGTACATAGAAAACTTCCATATAGGAGCATAAGAGGGGCGGGCTACCGCCCCTCTTTGTTTCCGCGGGGAAACCTACTGTGTTATAATTACGTCGAGGTGGAAATATGGCGAAGCTTTTTGATTTTTCATCTAAAAAGCAGGTGTTTGAGTTTTTAGAAGAGAAAATGTCCGGAGCTTCCTCTGATTTGTATGAGGAGGGACGTCTAGAGGTTGGTTCATATCTTCTGAAAAGCTATGTGCTTGAGGTGAATCCACATACAGATAGGGATATAGATATGCAGGAGTTAATAAAAATGCTTGTAAATGTCATATTCCCAGAGAGAGCCTTAAAAGTAAAGCCAATAGATGCAGATCTTATTGCTATTGAGGATGCTGACAAGGACTTTCTTGTATTTGTTGAGCTTTTAGATCGTTTTTGGTTTCTTCA
>JAADFF010000088.1 GCA_013153035.1 Dictyoglomota bacterium
TCGGCCTTGTTTTCCTGTGCCAATGCAAAGTTTAGCGTGATTTTTAAGCCACCCTCATCGTAGAACTCTCTGCCGAAATCTGCTATTTTCTCAAAGTCCCACTTCTTTATGGGTATAATTTCATTTCTCTGATTTGTGTCTGTAGAGTGAATGGAAAACTGCATCTGGAAATTGTGTGGAAAGTGCTCTTTTTTCACCTGAATAAGCCTTTCAAAGAATGCATCTGTTCCTATTGGTGCCACAGTTGATAGTGAGGGAAAGAAGTTATCATATTTATCTTTGAGCCACAACATGGCATCAATAACAGCCATGTTGAAAGAGGGTTCTCCCATGCGTGCAAACTGCACTTTGAATTTCTTGGTATCCGGTTTTCCGTGCCATACATCATTTACGGCGTATTCCACCTGAGAGATTAGCTCATCGGTATCTAGTTTGCCGTTGTAGAAAAATCCTGCATCGCACATCTTACAGCCAACGGGACATCCAATGAGTGATGAGATAATAACAACCCATTTGCTCTTTGCATCTCTTGTTGGTCGTGACTCAACAAATTCCACAAGGTTCCCCTTGTCGGTGTATCCAATATAAACGGTGGATACACTGCTGGGCACTTTGTGTATGATTTCCATATGTTCACCTCCGCTCTTTTATGGCTATATCCATGACGGCTTTTATGCCGTCACTTATGGCTATGGTTGTTTGTCTAAATATGCCCGATGCCACATCACCAATAAGATACAGATTCGGTGTATCTTTGGGGTATATCTTGTCGTTAGGTATTCTTCCTATGGCTATCAAGATGGCATCGGGAGAGAATGTTCCGGCTGTTGTCAGTAGTGTTGAGCTGTTGCTGTCAAGTATAGAACCTTTTACAGTTTTTACCCCACTTCTTATTGCCTCTTCTACAAGTATGGGAAGTGCCTTGGGTTTGCTTCTGTGTAGTATGGTGACATTTTTTATCCCGAGTATGTTTTTAGCCGTGAGGCTGTAGTCAAATGCAATATCCCCACCTCCAACAATCAGTAGATTATCAATGCCTGATGGTAGTAAAGAAGGGTAGTAGTAAACATGCTTGAAGTTCAGAGGGAGTGTCTTGGGAATGGTGCCTGTGGCCCCTATAACATACTGACAGGTATAGCTCCCTTTGTCTGTTTCTATGAGATAGGAATTGTTGTTGTACTTTATGCTTAATACTTCTTCTTTATGGTAGGCTATGCTCCATCTATTAAGATGTTTGGTGAAAATGTGCTGAAGATATTTACCACTGATACCGTTTGGGAAATACAATGTGTTTTCTACACGATAAGCCTCTCTGATAAGACCTCCTGGTGTATCTTTTTCAAATGCAAGGAAAGATAAGTTATACCTTTTTAGCATGACAGATGCCGCAATTCCCCCTGGTCCCATCCCTATAACGCATACTTTATGCATAACACGACGATTATAACAAAAAAGGGATGGTCTACAGACCATCCCCATTATGCTCATATATTGACTGTTAGTCTTTGTACAAGAGGTACATTGACAATATGACAAGCACTGTACCAAGTATCATATTCCATGTAATATGTTCTCCTAAAATAAGCCATGCAAGAGTTCCTGCTACTACAGGTTTCAAGAAAAACACTGTGGTGCTTCTATGAACTCCGGCCAGTTCCATGCCTTTAAAATATAGTATGTATCCTATGCCTGTTATGACAATACCTATCCATAAAAGGGCAAGCAAGACTTTTGTATTGGTATACATAGCCGGTACAATTATTGGTTCTTTTCTTAGAAGCATCACAATAAGATAGGTTATTGTTGCCCACACGAATGTAAAAAAGATATTAGTGTATTTGCTAACTTCATGATTTTTCATCTTTGACAGTACGGAATAAAGTGAGAATATAATTGCGGCAAAGAGAACGAGGGTAAGTCCCCACCAGTCTACATGTTTAACCCCAATAATTTTATGAGCCGATATTGTTGCTATACCTACAATACCCAAAATAACGGCATGCCATAGATATTTGCCTCCCTTTTCCTTGGCTATTGTATGTCCAAAGATGACAGTAAAGATAGGGTTTGCAGAAAATATTAAGCTTGCCAACGCTGCAGATCCTAAAACAGATATTGATTCGACTAATGCGAGGAGTGATATGCTTACAAGAATGCCTAACTCGGCGAAGTGTAAATGATCTTTAAAAGTTAAGTTGTCTTGTTTGAAGTTATTTAGCATGAAGGGAAGCAATATTAATGCTGCTATACCAAATTTGGCAAGATTTACATGAGTGGCATCAACGCCACTACCTGTCAGGGCAATCTTGGAGGCAACTTCGTTAGAGCCAAATATAATTGCCGTGATGATGAAAAATATATACCCCATCAGGGTTTTATTCATCTTTCGAGAACCTCCTTAAGTATTAATGGTATTTCGCTGGGTATATGGGCAACACGACCTCCTGCATTTTTTATTGCTTTTTCTTTAGCCTCTATGGTATCTGCTTCTCCAGACACTATGGCACCGGCATGTCCCATGCGTTTACCCTTAGGTGCTGTTCTACCGGCAAAGTATGCCACAACGGGCTTAGTAAATTCACTTTTGATATACTGAGCTGCATCTATTTCGCTACTTCCTCCAATTTCACCTAGTATGACCACGGCTTCTGTTTCTGAATCGCACTGAAATCGTCTTAGTGCTTCTACCATTGTCATTCCTATAATGGGGTCTCCACCTAAGCCAACAGCTGTTGATACTCCAAGTCCACTATCACTAATAAGCGATGATATTTCATACATCAGTGTTCCGCTGCGAGATAGGATACCCACTTTTCCCTTTTTAAATACATGGCCTGGCATGATACCGAGTTTTGTTTCACCGGGATTAATGATACCGGGACAGTTGGGACCAATGACTGTGGCACATTGTCTTCTTGCCACTTCCATAATATGTAGGGCATCATTCACGGGGACATGTTCGGTAATAATGACGACAAGCTTAATACCATTTTTTAAAGCTTCCAGTGCTGCATCTTTGACAAAGGGACCAGGTACAAAGATGATAGAGGCATCTATGTCATGATTATTGACAGCTTCCTCTACAGTATCATAGACAGGTACCCCATGTACTTCAAGACCACCTTTACCGGGAGTAACCCCTGCCACAATCTTGGTTCCATAATCAAGCATTAGCTTTGTATGATAAGACCCGTATCTTCCAGTAATACCTTGAACAAGCACTGTCGTGTTTTTATCTACTAAAATTCCCATTATTGTCCCCTCCTTTCATAGGCAATTTCCACAGCTTTCTTGGCTGCTTTTTCCATGTTCATGTACGCCTTAATGCCGTTGTCGGCAAGTATTTTTCTACCAATATCGTCGTTGGTGCCTATAAGGCGTACGACAACAGGAGGGGCATCTGGAGTCTTCTTTAGAAACTCTACAATGGCCTTGGCTATTTCATCACATTTGGTTATTCCACCAAAGATGTTCATGAATATAGACCTTATACCTTGTTTCTTATTGAGTATTTCTAGGGCTTTAACCGTCTTGTCTTTGGTCGCTCCACCACCAAGGTCCATAAAGGATGCCGGTCTACCGCCAAAGTATGTGATAAGGTCCATACTGGCCATAACAATACCAGCTCCACACCCAACAACGCCAATATCTCCATCAAGTTCTACAAATGCGATACCTGCTTCTTCGGCCTCTTTTTCTAACTGTGTCTTTTCTTCATCTTCGGCAGATGGTAGCTCAGGATGCCTATATAGGGCATTGTCATCTATGATAACGACGGAATCAAGAGCCATAAGTTTACCATCTACTCTTGCCAATGGGTTTATCTCAGCAAGTAGGGCATCTTTTTCTCTAAATAGCCTGTAAAGTTTGGCGGCAATGTCTGCCAGGGCTGGCATATCTTCTTTGGGAAACCCCAGTTTTTTGGCGACTTCTCGGATCTCAAAGGGCATTAGCTCAAGTGTGGTGTAGGGATGGAATGTAATAATCTTATCTGGTGATGTCTTAGCCAGCTCTTCAATGTCTACACCGCCTGCTTCGCTAATAATAACCACTGGTGCCTTTGCCCTTCTGTCAAGGGTGATACCAAGGTAGTATTCCCTTTCCACATTGACCTTAGGGGCAATAAGCACTTTCCTAACAGCTTTGCCCTTGATTTTCTTGTGGAGAAGTTCGTCAACGACTTTTTTCAGTTCATCGAAGTCCTTGGCAAAGAGAACTCCACCGGCCTTTCCTCTGCCTCCTACAAGAACTTGTGCTTTGACAACGACGGGGAATGTTAGGGCGTTTTTAATGTAGACGAGCTCTTCAACAGAAGAGACAAGATGATAAGGTGGATGGGGAATACCATACTTAGAGAAGAGGTCCATGCCTTGATACTCATGTAGTTTCATAAACTACACCTCCCTTACCCTCGCTCAGGAGGGTTATTTGTCTTGCAGATGGCAGGTTTCCCGGCTTCCGGATCGTCCTTAGGCTTCGCCTTCCCAGGATACCTCCCAGTGGCATGTTGAAGCCCTTGTCCCCGGTCACGGTGGCGAGTCCGCCGCGGATTTTCACCGCGTTCCCTTTTACATCACCATCTGCAAATACTTTATTCATTATAAATTGCATAAATGGGTAGGTCAAGAACTTTTATATGTCTTCATAACATAAGGAAGATATACAATTACTATATACAGGTAATATAAGGAGGAGGGAGACTATGGGTGGTTATTATATGCTTGTTTTACATACCCATCTTCCGTGGGTAAAAAAGGCCGGCAAGTGGCCTTTTGGGGAAGAGTGGCTTTATGAAGCGATATTTGATTCTTATATTCCGTTATTGATGACATTTAAAAAACTTTCTGAAGAAGATGTTCCATATAAGGTTGCTGTTAATATAACTCCTGTTGTTGCTGAAATGCTCGAAGATACTTATCTTCAAAATGAGGCATTTGATTATATAGAGGATCTTATAGATAGGGCAGAAAGTGATGTTAAAACTAGAGATATGCCCTATAGGGAACTGGCTCGTTTCTGGCTAGATCATTTTACAAGGCTTAGAGATTTTTATCTTGATATAGACAAAGATGTTGTTGGGGCATTTCGGGAGCTGGAAGAAAAAGGCCATATAGAGTTATTCACATCTGCTGCTACCCATGGTTTTCTTCCCCTGCTTGGGACAGATGGTTCTATTAATTTACAGGTTGGTGTAGGAGTTCAGAGTTTTCAAGATAGAGTTGGTAGAAGACCTAAAGGATTTTGGATGCCTGAATGTGCTTATAGGCCTAAAGAATATGCTATCCAAGGAGATAAGGTTGTTGAGAGACCGGGAATAGAATACTTTTTGGAGAAACATAATGTAGCATTTACTATTATTGACCATAGAGCACTAAGAATAGACCGTATTGCTATAGAAAATGGTTATATGCCTTCTGTGCCTGAAGGAGAGTATCTCAGTATGCAACCCTATTACCTTGCCGATTCTTCTGTTGTTGCATTTCCGCGACATGGAAGGCTGTCTGAACAGGTATGGTCTGCAGGTATAGGATATCCCGGTGATGGTGATTATCTTGAATTTCACAAAAGGGACAGTGAAACGGGATTGAGATACTGGCGTATTACGGATAAGAATCTTGATCTGGGCTATAAAGATGTGTATCATCCCGAGTGGGCAGATGGAAAACTTCGGCTCCATGCTAAAGATTTTGTTTCAAAGGTGGAAGATGTACTTTGGGAGTATGAAAAGAAATATGGTGCAGGTGGCTATGTTCTAACAGCCTTTGATACCGAGCTTTTTGGACATTGGTGGTTTGAAGGGCCCAAATTTCTTTATCATATGATTAAGTCTATGGTTTCTAGTGGTATAGATGTGGTCTCACCTTCAGATTACTTGGAAAGAAGCGAAGTTGGGGCTCGTGTGTATCTACCCAGAAATTCCTGGGGTTACATGGGGACATTCTGGGTTTGGAATAACGATAAGGTGGCATGGATGTGGAAACCCCTTTATGAAAGTGAAATATTGGTGAAAAAGGCCCTTATGGAAGGTAAAAAAGATAAGAGAATAATTAGACAGATGTTAAGAGAGCTTCTTATTCTACAGGCCAGTGATTGGCAGTTTCTTATTACCACGGGAGGAGCCGTTCATTATGCCAAAGATAGATTTATGCTTCATAAGGAAAGGACCGATACACTAGCAAATGTTCTTCTGGGTAAAGCAGAGATTGACGAAGATACTCTGGCCATGTGGGAAGACGAAGATAGCCTTTTTGAAGAGATAGACGAAAATCTATATTTGGAGGTGTAGCCCTGTGGGAAACGTATATTTTATACTTGGCATACACAACCATCAACCCACAGGTAACTTTGACCATGTTTTTCAGTGGGCATATGATCATGCATATAAACCATTTTTAGAGGTGCTGAAGCAGTATCCGGAGATAAAAATATCTATACATCATTCTGGTCCACTTGTGGATTGGCTTTTGGCGAAACATATTGATTATATTGAGGAGTATAGAAAACTTGCATCTGAAGGTAGAGTAGAGATTATGGGAGGAGCTTACTATGAGCCTATCCTTCCCATTATTCCCGATGAAGATAAGATGGGCCAATTGTTGCTCATGAAGAAAAAGATGAAAGAGATATTAAACTATAATCCTGTTGGGGTATGGGTGCCTGAAAGGGTATGGGAACCATATCTTCCGAAATTTATTGCCGGAGCTGGCTATAAATATGTTGTTCTTGATGATGTTCACTTTCTGTACGCAGGTCTAAAAGAAGAAGACCTCACATGGTTTTATGCCACTGAGGATAGTGGGAAAGTTGTTATGGCTTTCCCTGATCTTCAAATTCTTAGGTATATGATTCCGTTCCATACAGTGGAGAATATAGAACACTATTTTCGCTCGTTTGCAGACAGAGATGAAGATGTCATATTGGTAATGGCCGATGACGGTGAGAAATTTGGCGTTTGGCCAGGTACATATAAGCATGTGTATGAAGAAGGATGGCTCCACAGATTCTTTGAAATGCTCACTCGTCTTATGGAAGAGGATTGGTTCCATATGATAACCTTTGAGAAGGCTGTGGACCACTTTAGACCTAAAGGTAAGGTGTATATGCCAACGGCCTCTTACATAGAGATGACCGAATGGGTGTTACCACCGGATATGTCTAAAGAATTTGAGGCCCTTATCAAAGAAAGACAAGATATCAAGGCATATCTTCGTGGTGGTCACTGGCGCATGTTTTTCTCAAAGTATTACGAATCTAACCTTATGAAATCGCGTATGTTAGAAGCGAGCAAGGTTGTTTCTTCTACCGATGATGCCGAGAGAAAAGAGTCGGCCAAGATGTATCTATACAGAGGGCAAACGAACTGTGCATACTGGCACGGAGTATTTGGGGGGTTGTATTTACCTCATCTTAGAAGGGCAATATATGAAAACCTTATTAAGGCAGAGATGGAGGCATTAGGAGACAGTAAACGTATAGAAGTAATAGAAAAGGATTTTGACAGCGATGGATATCCGGAAGTTATTGTTCGTAGACCAGAACTCTTTGCCGTCGTGGATACAGAACATGGTGCTCTTATAGAGCTTGATTTCTATGCAAAGGCAGAAAATCTTATCAATGTTATGAGTAGATATAAAGAGGCATATCATGATAAAGTTTATGAGGCGGTATCCCCCGATGAGCTTGACGGTACGAAGACAATCCATGAAGTTGTTCTGGCCAAGGAAAAAGACCTTGCCAAATACCTTGTGTATGATAAATGGCACTACATGGCATTTCTTGATTTTGTAGGTAATTATGAACCAAATGCTTTCTTCAGGGGAGAAGTGAACGAGCTTCCCTATACTTATAATAGGTGGCATATATCTGATATTGGTGCGGTATTTTCTTCTGTAATAGGTCGTAAATATATTCGTATTCTTGAAGATGGCGTAGATGTGTCTTACGATATGTCAGAAAATATAACAGTGCTTGTTCCGATAGCATTTTACGATCCTTCTATTACTGTAAACATTGATGGGCTCTCCCATCCTGTTTCTTCTGTTTTAGATATTCACAAATCATCAATATTTGTTGAGGTGCCATTCTTAGGTATCAAACATATATTGATGACAGATGGTGAAATCATAGGATCTTATCCTATCTTTACTGTTTCCAACTCTGAAGCCGGATTTGAAAAGGTGTATCAGGGAACGGTTTTCGTTATAAAAATAAAGACTGGCAGCATAAAGTGGGGGGTGACTGAAATATGAAAAAGTTATATCTAGCGTTTGTTTGGCATCATCATCAGCCATATTATCGTGATCCAGAGAGAGATTTGTTTATCGTACCGTGGACACGACTCCATGCCACAAAAGATTACTACACTTTGGCAAGGGATATATCCCGATACGACAATTTGCGCATGACTATAAACTTTGTGCCATCACTACTTCTTCAGATGAAGGAGTATACAGAAGATGGTATTGTTGATGAGTGGCTTGAGGTTTTACGTAGAAAGTCTTCAGGTTGGAGTTGGGGAGACAGAAGATTTATGGTAAAGAACTTCTTCCGTGTCAATAAAGATAGAATATTTCCACTTCTTCCTAGATACAGCGAATTGTGGAACTACATTGTGGACAGAGGTGAGGACACAGCCCTTCGTGAATGGTCTTTGCAGGAGTTTAGGGATTTGGCTGTGCTTTTCCATATAGCATGGATAGACCCTGATACATGGGAGGAAAATCCTGAGCTAAAAGCTCTTGTTGATAAGGGTAGAGAATATACAGATGAAGACATTGATAAGCTTATTGATATTATCTTTGATATTATGAAAAAGGTTGTACCTATACATAAGCAGTTATGGGAAGAAGATAAGATAGAAATTATATATTCTCCTTTCTTCCACCCGATACTCCCTTTACTAATTGATAACTATAAAGCACGTACGACACTACCATTTTCTCGCTTGCCACTGTTTAGATTCTCTTATCCTGAGGATGCACGATGGCATGTTCAGAATGCCCAGTCGTTAACCAAGGAAACATGGGGTAAAATTCCTGAAGGTATGTGGCCCTCTGAACAAGCCGTTTCTACCCGTACACTGTCTATTCTTGCTGAAGAAGGTGTTAGGTGGGTTGTTACAGATGAAGAGATTTTGGCAAAGACTCTTCATATGCCCCCCTTTAGAAGAGATTCTGCAGGTGTTGTAGATCATCCGAAGATGCTTTATAGGCCATACAAGCTAATATCTGGTGGTAGGTCTATTTATGTGTTCTTCAGAGATAGAGTACTGTCGGACCTCATAGGATTTGAATATCCCAGATGGGAAGATGGAGATGCAGCAGCTAAAGATTTTATGGAAAAACTGTACAACATTTATTCTCGTCTTGAAAAAGAAGATGGTGACTTTATCATTACTGTTGCACTTGACGGTGAAAACTGTTGGGAGCATTATCCTGAGAATGGTCGCAAATTTAGAAAGGCACTCTTTGATATGCTTAGTAGGGAAAATTGGATAGAGACCATTACCCCGGGGGCATTTATGAAAGAAAGTGATATGAGACCTGAAGAGATCGATAGAATATACAGTGGTTCTTGGATATTTGCCACATTCCACACATGGATAGGTGATCCCATGAAGAATATGGCTTGGGATTACTTGTCGTGGGTTAGAAGAGACTTTGAATGGATGCTCAAGCGTGGTTGGGGTGATACAGATAAAGCCCATTTCTATCTTATGGCTGCTGAGGGTTCTGATTGGTTCTGGTGGTATGGAGAGCCTCACCATGCTGAAGAGGAGAGAGATTATGATGCCCTCTTTAGATCTTATCTAAAGTCTGTCTATAGGTATATGCTTGCTGAACCACCAGAATTTCTGGATATATCAATATATGATAGGGTGTGATAAACATGACAGTAGGAGAGTTAGAGAAATACCTCAACGAATATCTTAAAGCATCGGAGTTCGAAGATTTTACATTTAACGGTATCAATATAGGTAAGCGAGATTGGGAGATCAAGGGGGTTATTACAGCCACCGATTATGAAAGATCTCTTGTTGATGTTGCTAAAAATGAAAATGCCAATGTCATTATTGTTCATCATGGTTTGTGGTGGGGAAAACCTTATACCATTACCGATGAGGTTTACGATGATATGGCGTATCTCATGAAGCGTGATGTGGCACTTTTGTCTTATCATTTACCTCTTGATGCTCACCCAGAAGTAGGTAATAACGCTTATATACTTGGGGCTCTGGGTATTGAACCTGATAGATGGCAACCTATGGATGTTGGCTTTTATGTTGATGTGGATATAACAGTAGCCGATATTGTAGCAAAACTGGAAAAGGTTTTGGGTATGCCAAAAGATGTATGGGAATTTGGAGATGGTAATGTACGAAGACTGGGAGTTATTTCAGGTGCTGGAGGTTCATTCTTAGGAACGCTGCTTGATCTTGGTGTGGATACATATATTACTGGTGAGATTTCATATCCCCAGTGGCGAGATTTTCGTAGATATGGTATAAATGTACTGCTTTATGGTCATTATAAAAGTGAAACAGGTGGACCAATACTGCTTTCCAAACATATTGAAAAGCAGTTTGGAATAAAGTCCCAGTTTGTAGATATATATGAGAGGGCTATGTAATATATGAAAGAGTTTCAACCAAAAGATTGGAGCGAGTTTATTGGCAATAAAAAGGCCGTTAAACTCCTAAAGGGAGCATTCAATAGTGGTATTCGTTCAATCATACTATATGGTCCTGTTGGTGTTGGAAAGACAACGGCTGCCACTCTCCTTGCCAAGGAGAGTGGCGCCTTATATTTTCAGATGGATGGTAGTCGGTTTTCTAAGTCTGAGCTTGACAAGATCCTCAGATTTGGTAACGTGTTGTTGTTTATAGATGAGATTTCCAGACTCAACCGCACAGCTCAACACAGCTTACTCATACCAATACAGGAAGGTAGACTTGTTCTCATAGGTGCATCGTGGGAAAATCCGTGGAAAATGCTTATTCCTCCGCTTAGGTCTCGTTCTGTACTTATTGAGTTTAAACCTCTGTCATTTTCAGAGATGAGGGAACTTCTTGATATGCTCAAAGAAAAAATGGATATCGATGTTCCTGATGATGTTGCCAGAATTCTTATTCGTTCTGCCGATGGAGACATAAGAAGGCTGCAGAATCTTATAATGTTGTGGCATAACACGGGTATGCTTGATGATACTCTTGCTGGTGGTGTATCTGACAAGGACGAGTTTTATGATGTTATTTCTGCCATGATAAAAAGTATCAGGGGGAGTGATCCTGATGCGGGGGTTTACTACCTTATGCGTTTTATAGAAGGTGGGGGATCCCCTGAATATGTTGCCAGAAGACTGGTAATACTAGCCTCCGAAGATATTGGCAATGCCGATCCGAGAGCACTTCAGATTGCCACCAGTGCCATGTATGCTGTAGAGCATGTTGGCATGCCGGAAGCCCTGTTTTTCTTAGTACAGGCAGCGGTATATCTGGCAACGGCACCAAAATCAAATGCCACTTTAGAAATTATTAAGAATACCCGTGAATTACTTGAAAAATATAGGACTGTAGAAGTCCCATCCCATCTTATCAATAGAAAGGGTAGTGGTTATAAATATCCTCATGCCTATGGTGGCTGGGTTAGTCAGAGGTATATGCCTTATGGAATAGAAAAAACCGACCTTGTTGTATACAAGGCCGGTTATGAGAAGAAAATGAGAGAGAGGCTAAAAATTATTCGGAAAGAGCACGAATCTTCTGGGCAATCTCCTCATCAAGACGACTAAGCTGTAGTCGTGCTTCTTCGGAAAGTAGTGCTAAAAGTTCCTCTCTGGCTTGTAAGGCTATGTGTTCTTTTCTTCCTGTGTGATCTATACCATCAAGGTCTCTCCATGATATCTTTTTCCCTTTGTGTAGTACATCGATATCACATATTCTCTCACCATTTTCTAAGAATTCTAGTCCCATCATGTACCACTTGATTTTCTGTATATCTTCAGGAGTTAGTAGTTTAATGAGATATACAATGATTTTCATGAGAAAACGAGGACTATCTGTTGTAAACCGTTCTCCTACAATGAATCCAAGACTTAGGTCTGTAATAACCGTGTATATTCTTTGTCTTTGTAGGTCATATAGGTTGTGGTGATCGTAAATTGTAATCCCCAGTTCTTTTAGTGTATCTTCTGATATTGTCTCCATAAATATCTTTACAATGTTCTTTTCAAGAAAGGTACTGGTAAGATATTTGTCTCTGTGGACAAGAATAACCTCTTCATCTAACTTAATACTTACAGGACGTGAGAGACTTTCTGTTGTTACATATACAATGGTATCTTGGACCTCACCAACTTCTACTCCTTTTACAAACATGAATTTATGGGAGTAAAGTTCGTTCATAAGCTTATCTTTTAATGCTGTGATATGCTTGTTGCTAATAGCTTTGAGAAAAATGATACCCGGTCCTAAATCGATGCGGGTAGCATCATTCAAGATACCGTTATTGAAGAGGTTTGTTATCGTTATATCACTGCCCCATGGTGCAACAAATGTGTGTATAGCATCCTCAATGCGTGTTTTGGCTTTGTTGGCTTCTGTAACAAAGACAATGGTATTGGTTCTCGATGCTTCTGAGAATGCTTGCTGCGGTGAAAAATATTCAGCTAGATTGAAATTGTTTAGTTGTTTCGCCATCTCTTCCGTGTTTTCTGCCCTGATAAATAACATATCAGGGCCCTCTGTGAATAAAATCACTTCCATCACCCCATCTTAATTTTCTATATTTGTTAGTTCCCTTGGGATAGGGAACATAAAACACTTGTTTATCCTTGCTGATGATGTGTATATTATGTATCCCATTGAGGCATCTACTCAATTCTAAAAGATTTTCTGTCGGTTGATGCCCGAATAGTATGAAATCTACATCTTCGGGACATGTGGGAGGTTTATGGGCTAGAAGAAAAGATATATCATTTAATATGACTTTATACGGTTCATTGACGATATGTGCCAAAGACAAGATAGAGGAAAGTATTTCCTTATCGTCATGATTGCCTACAACTATATAAGTGCTTTCTAAGTAGTCTGATAAGATATTGCGAAATTCTCTTACCGCTTCTCTGTATATATTTCTCAGTCTCATTGGAGCGTTTTCTAATTTTATATCGTCGGCTATGTCTCCTGTGTGAATAATATATGAGGGTTGAACAGTATTGATAAGATATTTAAGCCACCTGTATATAGGTCTTGGGGTATCGCTGATATGTAGGATTCCACCTTTAGCATGTTCAGGTATGCTTGGAATTCCAAGTATTTTTTTCTTTAGTGTTTTTAGCATTCCATTACCTCCCTATGGTATTATTATAGTAAGAAATATGCGGAGGTGATTGTTG
>JAADFF010000030.1 GCA_013153035.1 Dictyoglomota bacterium
CACAGATGCAGGCTGGATAATTTCCCCCGAACATAATGAAGGATCATTGGGCAGCTTATCTGCCCCTGCCATTTGAGAAGGTATTTCCCTGACAACAAATCCCATATCGTATACCTTAAATGGATATTCTGTATCAACCTTTACTCTTGCCGTGGTCTTACCCTGATACTCCCACGAAACAACTTTATCAACAACATTACCAAGTACACTTATAGCCTTACTTAAAAAAACCGACCCCACAAGAAGATATGGATAGTTGGAAGGTATAAATACCGAACCACTACTAGCCACCACTAAAAAGATATCGGTAAGATGCCATCGAGCATGAGCGGGATTAAATAAGTTTGAATCTTCTTTTTTATCAAGGAGCCAGTTGACAATCTCAGAATAGTTATCAACACTGTTGTAAGGTTTATCTATAGAAAAAACAATATTCCGCAGGTCAGATATTCTGATATCAGACATCTCTATATAAAAGGCCTTTTGAAAATCCAACAAGCTCATATTTCTATACGAAGAGTATCTACTGATATAGGATTTCCACAATCCTTCATAGGCCATCTGCAAAAGATTATCTTTACCAATAACCGTTCCAAACCCCACCCTCACAAGAGACTTTTCACCTGCAAGGGAAATAAAGGGGAAAAATCTTACAGCCCTACCCTGAGCATATACACCTACATCATCGCCTCCCTTGATACTGATGAGTCCTGTCATCGTTCCCATAGGCATAAGATTGTCTTTTATCCTATATCCCTGTCTTAATGGACCATAAGGAGATTCTTTAACCATTGGATACGGTCCCAGATTGGCAGTGTGATTTTTCAAGAAGAAAATCCAGTTTTTATTATCTGTGTCTGCAGATAATACAGTTGGTTGGCCACTATTACCGTTTGTGGCCTCAAGCTTTTCCAGAAGAGTAGCATTTTTTTGAACACTGACAACGACATTACCATTTCTATCAACTTCTACCCATCTATAGGCAGAAACTCCATCACCCAGCAGCAAATCTATTGTCCCCCGAGCACCATAGGACAAATCATCGCACAAGTTTAGTCTAAATCCATAACCATAATCTGTTTCACCATATACACCTTTATATACATGTCCGTTTATAAGCAATGTGGCATATCCACCAGAACCATATACATACCCTAGATGGCCATCTAAGAAGACTATAGAAGATACCCTCGTTGCCTCTTGTGCAGAAACCCCTCCCAGTATAGGAAGACCTGTTAAAAGCAAACCTATTATAATAAAAACTGCAACAAATTGTTTCTTCGTCATAATAATCCCCCTCAATATACTGAATTTGTCAAAAAACCAAAAATATCAAATAACAAATGTACAGAAGATATAGGAGGGCTCCTCGCAGTGTTTTCGCAGTGTTTTCATCTTTACCCCCACAAAGACTTACTAAATGTTTATCACTAAAAATTATACTATATAAATCAAAACAATGTGCACCACATATCTATTTTAATATTATCCACTCTCTAATATTAAACACAAACTCTTTAAACAGATATGCTGTTTGATAAAATACTTTATGTGAAAGGAGAACACATGACATATGAGGATAGAGGACTTTATTAAAGACGATAAAAAGGGCTTTTCTGTAGGATATATAGACCATCCTACTCTTACAGGAGATGATATACAGGAACACCTTGCAGGTACTC
Organism: Dictyoglomota bacterium; assembly: GCA_013153035.1. Lineage (GTDB taxonomy): Bacteria > Coprothermobacterota > Coprothermobacteria > Coprothermobacterales > JAADFF01 > JAADFF01. The sequence continues at coordinate 1,683 of JAADFF010000030.1, forward strand.
CTCATATTGTTGTACATGGTATTACAGACGATGCATTTGGCTTAGGTGCTGTAGTAAAAGTCATCTCACAATATCTCAGAGAAGACGATTATAAAGAACTTGGAGGACTTGTCGGTAAGGTTGTCAAATCTCTGTATCCAGATGCCAAAGCAAATACCAGTCCATACAAAGATGTTCACGGTAGCGGCGTGTATCTTACCGTTGCATATCTCATGGATAAGGTAGCCCGATACTTAGGCACAAAAAAGCTTATCTGGGTTATAGATGAATTTCCACTCAACGAAGAAAATAACTTATGGCTCTTTTTAAAGGAAATACACGGTCTAGAGGGCAACATATCCCACAAAATTATAGCCATATCCCACAAACCTCATATGTTATTTGCCACACCACTGGAATATCCTGAGGATTCGCAGAAAATACCTACCGTTAAAGGCAAAGAGGGGAAGACCCTTCGTATGTTATCACTGCTCTCCTTTGCATCATATGGATACATGAAGAGAACTGTGGCATACAGCCTTGTCTCTCAACTTGACCTTGACAAAGGTTATATCAAGCTGAGGGACAAAGGTATCATTGAGGAGCTTAACGGTTTCGTGAAAATACCCAACAGGGCCCTATGGGAACATGCTATAAATTCGGCAAGCAAGAAAGAAATAAAAGCCGTCTTAGATTTCATTCTTAGCCAGACATCATCTGCCCGCCTGTTTACAGCCTCATTTTTACATCTGCTTATGAAAGATTACAAAGGGGCACTCCGATATGCTCGAAAGTATATATATGAAACCAAAAAAGAGGGTATACCCAGAGAAGGACAGAAGAATATCACTCCACTCTTTGAGAAATTGAAAAAGCATGCATCTATAGAAGATTGGGAAGCCCTTATCAATATTGCCGCTGCATCAGGCTATGTAGACGACCTTGTTAAAGAGGGTATAGCACAGATACTCAAGCAAAAGACCATTTCACCCAAAGCTGCCATAGATATAGCATGGATAGGCAAGAAATTGGACAAAAAGAAGCTCTCTCAACTTATACATGTTATAAAGGCTTCTTTTAACAATGTCACACCAGAAGACGAAACAATGTTGGGATACGCACTACTAGGTGCATATTTCGCACTGGATACACTACCGATGCACTATGTGCAGGAAGCCATGCTACATATCCGTAGAAAGAATATATCTGATGCCGACACCAAAATCAAAGCCCTCATTATGAGGAGTCGCATATATATATGGTTCAGCAAGTATGCCGAAGGACTGAAAGATATACTTGATGGCATAAAGGCAGCTATAGAAAACAAGATGGACTTTCACCTTAGCATTCTCTATAACAATCTCGTGTACACACTGAAACAGATGAGCGTAGAAAACGACCTTAAGCTTGGCCCTATTCTAAAAAAATCTCTCGAACTGGCATTTTTATACGGTGATATACAGAGGAGCACCGTGTCACTACAAAACTATGTTGCCTTAGCCGGTGAGTCAGGTGCTAAGTACAGTGACATGCGTTCTCTCGTTAAAACAATGTATGAAATACTCAAACCCAAACTAAACCCTGAAAGCATCGTCAATCTCTTACATGCCGAGGCCATCACACATCTCAGTTATGGTTATCTTGATAGAGCCAATGATGTATTAGACAAGGTGGCATCTCTCATTGAAACAGAGGACATCAGCAAGCTCACACATTCTGTATATCTTATACTGAGATACACCGTTTATAAAAAACAGTTAAAAATCAAAGAGGCCAAACAATACTTAAACCTGTATAGGGAAACAATGGGAGATGATGAGGACCTGAGAAATATTAGCAAGGCCTTAGACACCTTAGAAGAAGGCAGTAATGTATGTGACTATGACTCATTCACCACATATGCCAGTGCCATTAAATCTGGAGATATATCCACAGGTATTGATATGCTTCGCCATCACCTTTGGAACGACATCAAAGACGGAAACCTTCAATCTGCAGCATATGATGAATTATACTTAGCCAACCTATATACACTATCAGGCAACCCCTATGTTGCCAAGAAACACATATTCTTATCTGCTGTCCTCAGCATTTACATGGAAATGGCTCACGCAAAAGACATGATGAAAAAGGCCGGTATACCCCATATGCCATCAAAACCACCTCAAGATAGTATTCTTATAACACTTCTTGACAGACATTCAGTGTATGTTATCAGCAAGGTTACAGAGGCATCTACACTGGAGGAGTTCCTTGAAAACATATTGAAATATATCCCCGTACCATCTTTTTCATCGTGGGTTCAACTGACATCAGGTGAGAAAAAATACTACAGAGAACATACTCTCATAAAGGATATATTCCCGGGCTTTTACAAAGAGCCCCGTGCTATTCACAAGATGATAGACAATCAGGGTATAGGATATTCTCCATCTTATATGTATGTAAAACTAAGAGAGGGGGATAAAACCCTACTCTTATACACTCAAAACTTGCTTGTCGATGGCGTATTTGAGGAAAAGCACCTCATGGCACTCTCTGTATGGGCAGAAAACATCCTTACCAAGGCAAGCAAATTGGCTGAAAGTGGCAAGATACTCATTGATGAAGAAACAGGACTGTATTCCTCATGGTATATCAGGCACAGACTCAGCAAAGAATTTGAACGGGCAAAGCGTGAAAAGGCACCTCTTTCTGTTATTGTGGTAGGCATGAGTAAAAATACATATCTCAGCGACATGTGGCAAGAAGATATTATGAAATCTGTAGGAAAACTTATAGCCCAGAATATTAGAGAGGTAGACATAGCAGGCAGGATAGGTAGAGAGGAAATACTCATTATACTTCCAGGCACACCGGGACATGAGGCGGAGCTTGTGGCAAAGCGTATAGTAGAAAAGGGTAAGGCACTTAGAGGACTGGGTATATCCTTGCATGCGGGAATAGATAGTATCGACTACCCACCAAGGTACAAGCGGTCAGACTCTCTCATATCAGGTGCCACACTATCATTGAGACGAGCCACTAGCATGGGATTAGAAATATCTGCATATAAAGATAGCAACATATAAAGCACCGCATAAATTTTGCATATAATACCCACACTATTTGGTAATATAGTAAGAGTTGTTTGTTAGAATCATTACATAATTTTATGGAGTGATGTACATTGCAGCTTTTAGAATTTTTAAACAAGAGAGAATCTACGTTTCACATAGCATATATAGAACAAGAGGGACTTAACTACGAAGATATCAAACACATATTACCGACAAATCATATTCACTTGCCACTGATACGCGAAGATGGAACATATGGTATATCCGCCCTTGTAGGACACCTGTGGAAAATGGCACCTAAGTCGGTGGCCGATGAGATGGGTGGTTTTCTCGGGAAGGTTATTAAATCTCTATACCCCCATGCAGATATAGATGTCGAACCATACCCTGACATAGACGGCCCCATTGTCTACTATGCCATAGGCTATCTCCTACAACGAATAGCACAACATACAGGAAATGAACATCCTGTATGGGTACTGTCAGAATTTCCGTTTGATGAAAACAATCATATGGTCAAACTACTGGAAACCATCAATCACATGAATTTAGATAGGCCACATCATATAGTAGTTATTACAGATAAAGTGGTAGACGATAGAGCCACACGCATAGATGTAGGATATGACAAACCAACCCCAATGATACCCAAAGACGAAAAGCGTACACTTTTGACCTATATAGCCTTACTGGGATTGCCATCATATGGCTATGTGTTAAAAAAGAGCTTAAGAAGATTACTCCTGCACAAACGCAAATTCTACAAACTCTATAAGGAGCTTGTAGAAGAAGGCTATCTGGAAGAATGGGGAGCACTTGTCCGATTTACAGATAGGCGTATATACAGAGAATTATTAGATGAAGCATCAGATGAGGACATTTTGCATATATTATCCATACTTGACAGAAAAACACCGGGCAGCATGTATGCCCGCACCTATCTGTATACCAGACTGGGAAACCACAAACGAGCACTGGCATCTATGAAGATATACATTTCAATGATGAAAAGGCGAAGACTCTACAGACTGGCCCACACTCATATGGAACCTATAGTTAAAACATGGTTTGACAAACTCAGTAAAACAGATATCGAAATGTTTTTATACTTGGCCGGGGTAGCAGAATATGTGTCTGATCTTGAAATCAAACTTATAGAGAAACTACTAACGGAGTATACTCCAAGCCCTGTCGCCCTTTTTACACTGTCATGGATATATGACAAACTACCAGCTCATTTAAAAAGATTGGTAAAAGAGACCATAGACAAGCAGCTACAAACCTATCATCCCATACGCAACAGTTTACTGGCCCATGCTATGCTACTCATCATATACAAAGAAAAAGACTTCTATACAGATAAGGCTCAACGCTATACCCTTTTCATTGGTACAACAGACTTTGGAGATCCTGAAATCAATGTCAGAGGTTGTGTTGTCAGAAGCCGTATCAACCTTGTTTTTCACAAGGACAACGAGGCACTGAAAGACCTCGAAAAAGGTATACGCATAGCAAAAGAATATAACATACCATGGCATCTGAGTATTCTATACAACAACCTTGCCATATTACTGTCAAGAAACAGTATTGACAGCCACTTAGATATTAGCTTACTGACCTACAAAGCATATGAAACAAGCTTTGCCTATTCAATAGAAGGCAGTATTATTCCCTTTGCAAACTATATTTTCCTCTCTACACCACTTGGGAAAAAGCACAGCTACATTATCAATATATGGGAAACATTTAAACCTATACTGTCTGGCATTATGGAGCCCAAAGATTACATTGCCGTACTCTGGGCACTGGCACACCTACAACAACAATATGGCTATTACCAACAGGTTAAAGATATTCTGCAAGAGATGGAGAAAATCGTAAAGAAGCATGAAAAAGCTATCCCCAGCAACTACATCGCCCTTTACTATTGGATTACAGCCGAACATTCCTTAGAAAATGGGGACCTACAGAAGGCTACCGTCTATCTATCCAAATGGCAAGAAATTTTAGGAGACAAATACGACCACTATCTCGAGCATCTTATGACACTGAAAGATGCTATTTTCGCAGAGGATGACAAGATATACGACCAGAGTTACAAACATGTGTACTATAGCAGTGTCAGAACAGGTAAATACATAGAAGGTATAAACAAACTCAAAGAGATAAAAAAAGACCTTCTGAGAAACGGCAAACTAACGGAGATAGCCCAACTTGAGCTGTTTTTAGGTGCTCTATACAAGATGGAGGGCAACCTACCAGCATACCATACCCATCTTCACAACGCACTCTCTATATACATGCATATAGAAGCAGCCCATGCTAAGTACATTGCCGAAGTGCTCCGCATCCCCTCTCACTATATAGAAGCCGATGGTCTGAGAAATTTAGCTGGTATACATGTATCTCAACTTCTCATCACCGCTGTATCAACTATTCTCGCATCATCTACCACCATAGAAGATCTTCTGAAAAAGGTACTGGCATATCTGACCCTACCATCTTCTCATATGTGGATTATGTATACCGACGGTAACGAAAAGTACTTCATGGAATACTCCATATTCAAGGGCATAGGGCAACTTATGGAAACATATATTAAAAATCCTGATAAACTTCTCAGAAGCAGAAAGATATATGAACTATGCCATCTTCCATCCTATATCTATATCAAGAAACAGGGAGAAGGTGGAACCAAGCTCATTATATACGCAGAAAACAAGTACATAGAAAAGGCATTTTCCGAGGAGTATCTTGCATGGCTTGACATGTGGGCAGACATGGTGCTTTCACTTCTTGAAAACATCCGCATCGGAGAGAAAGCCATTAAAGATGCCTTAACAGATGTGCATACGCGGTGGTATATTAGCCAGATATTGGAGCGCGAGATAGCCCTTGCCAAACGTGAAAAAACACCTCTATCTGTTCTATTTATAGATATTGACAACTTCAAGCGTATAAACGATACACTGGGACACCTCGAAGGTGACAGAATACTGTCCATGGTTGCCTCTGCGATTAAAAACAGCATAAGAATTACCGACTATGTAGGCAGATATGGCGGTGAAGAGTTTGTTGTAGTGTTACCTGACACCCACGAAGATGAAGCCCGACTTGTGGCAAAGAGAATACAAACAGCTATAAAAGAAAATACCAATATACCCACAACCGTTTCCATAGGTATTAGCACATATTACCCCAGACCCAAAGCGAAAGTCAGTTTACACAAGCTTATCAGACAGGCAGACATGGCCATGTACCATGCTAAGCAGATGGGCAAAAACCTTATCTTACATTATGACGAACTAAAGACATATTAGACATAGTAAACACATCATTGATATAATGCATATGGTGATGTCTTTGTGGAAAGTATAAAGCACATAGCAGTAGCACATATAAAATCAGATCCTGACACGGTGGGTTCTGCCTATGCATACAGCACGGCAATGAATATGCCATACTTCGTGCCCGATAGAACCAATCCTGCTGTAGATATGATTTTAAATACTTATGCTATCAAAAAGCCTGTAGACATAGAAAAACCTCTTGACAACTTGAAACATATTCACCTTCTTGATTTTCACTCATCGGTATCCCTTCACCCTCTATTAAAAGATGCTTTTATAGATACCATCATAGATCACCATATAGAGGGAGATCTCTACGCCCCCAACATGGTAATAGATCCTATCGGTGCCACATCAACACTGGTGGCAGAACTATTTCCATATGACATGCCAGAAGACGTGGCCATCATGATAGGTTTTGGAATATGCGATGACACAGCCGGTGGTGTACTACATGCCACAGAAAGGGATATAAATATACTGAAAAAGGTATCGCATATTACAGGCAAAGATACCTCTTGGTTTATGGAAAAGCTAAAAGAAGTGTATTTAAACAATTTTCAAGTTGATTCAGACACACGAACATACACCATAGGAGGCTACTCTATAACCATAGGGCAATTTCGTGCTCCAGGGGCACTATCAGAAGAGAAAATCATGCGGACAGTATCAGAGTATATATGGAGCCTCTCATGTGATATGTGTCTGTATATTGTTTCCGATCCAGAAAAAGGAGAAAGCCTTATTGTAGGCAAAGCGGATAATAAAGATCTTTTACCACTACTGGGTAAACTATCCGGTACCCATAAGCTTCTGTCCCGAAAGGTCGATGTCCTCCCATATATAAAACAGCAGATAGAAGGTGATAAAGATGAATAAACAGAGAATACTTGCACTTATTGCCCTTGTGTTAGGTGTATTTCTTCTCATATATATCCCCCCAATACAAGATATTGCTATAAAAGATACTTTTTACACAGAGAATAATGTTTCATTTGAACTTCTCGGAAATGCCCATCTCATATATGATGGTGTAGGCCACAAACAGCTAACTGTCATGGGAGGACGCTACAACCTTACATCTAATTACAATCTCTTTAAATTGTTCTGCTATGGAGCCGATATGACCATAGAAACTCAGATAAAACCGGCCACAATATTTGCCGTGGGTTGCAATATCCACTTTGAAAAGCCTTCATATGTAAGAACCTCAGCGCTGCTTATTGGTACGAAACTCAGCGGCCAGTTGAAAAAAGAATCTATTAATGGGAATATTGTATCTTATCCTGACATGTTTATTTACTACAGTCTATGGCTCTTTAGACACCCCTACAGCTTTGTCATTGGCACCATACTGCTCATTGGCGGTCTTCTTGCCCTCGTAAAGCGTCTTGATATACCAGAAAGGCTACTGCACCTGAGGGGAGCCCTATGGGGTATTCCTGTCTTGATAGGTGCATTGTCACTGCTTTATATTATAGCCACCGTGTTCTTTGTAGCCACAGGTCTCAAAGAGGGTGATGTAGAAACATTATCTGTAGGCCTGTACATTCAGATTGTTATGGCATGGGCCATGTATCTTCTCACCCTGTTCGGCACCTATTTCTTACTATCAAATCGTAGAGGTTATCTAAGGTATTATCCTATAGCTATGGGGATTTTAGCACCAATAAGCTATGGCATATCTACACTTATGCTTTTAATACTGTCTCTCATAGGATTTGTAGGTGTCCTCGTCCTACCCGATCTGTGGAGGTCCAAGTATCTTCTGAAAGACTACACCCGCACATCTAAAGTAAGAATTGGGGGCAAGTAACAAACTAACAAGCATATTTTTTCTTACACCTACCCAAGCCAAAAACTTATGGCAGTACATTATTCAAACAATTTCATTTTATACTATCAATAGAAACATAATCTACATACGAATTCCACAATAATCCTTCAATTAGAAATCTCAACATACTCCAATCTGTAAACAATGTATATAAAATTGCACTTCGATAAAATATATATGCACAATCTATCAGAGGAGGTATGCACCATGAGAAAAATATTGTCTGGCATTATCATCTTCGCCATTATTATCTCTGTGCTTGTTGGCTGTGGAAACTCCTCTTCAGCCAAACTAGATAAGACTAAAGACTGGATGAAGCGAGCTCTCAAAGTAACAGCCAGTGCATTTGAAGACTATAAAGGAAAAACATTTGGAGAGCTTGGGGAAGAACCAGACGACCTGAAAAACATACGCAAAGAAGTATACCCATATGACGAAAAAAAGATAATGGATGACGTTGTAGAAAGCGACTACGACTTTGACAAAGATACACTTATACTCATACTCCGCGTACCCATAGGAGATGAAGACAAAGAGATAGCCAAGAAAATTACAGGTAAAGATGCAGAAAAATATTACGTCGAGGGAAGGCTATACATTAAAACAGACAAAAAAGAACTTCACAGCATGATGGACCTCATGGATGCCACCATAGAGAATGTTAAGATTGGAAATGTAAAAGTCGTAGCCGAGGAAGATTAAACCAAGCAAATATCTTGAAAGAGGGGCACCAGTTGGTGCCCCCTCTTTATTTATAGTCATACTCAATTATCCAGCAGATAGTCGATAATATCTTTCATAATCTCCTGCCTGTCACTGGAATAAGTAACCTGCTCAAGACCAAATCCAAATAGCAATGTATTCTTACCTGTGATTTCCAAACCACTTCCATATTTATCCTCTATATCTATGTAATAGCCCGAAAGAGGCTTAAAGACATTAGTCCAAGTATATTTGGCATTAACATAGGCATTAAGCCCATCAAACACATAATCTCCCGATATGGTAAGATACGTACCACTGACCCCCTTTACATAATCTGCACCGAAAACATCACCCAGCCAATTTTCCCAGTCATACTTATAAGATGCATAACCAACCTCTGGACCAAATAATGCCACCTTACCACCATCACCTACATAATCTTCAATTTGAGATCTATCAGAGGGTAGCAATGTGTATTTGTAATCTTGTCCGGTGATCCAGATAACCAAATCATAATCACTCAAATTGATACCAGAAAGTGTTTCACCATAATCCACTGATACCTCATCATAAGTCACACCTAAACTATCAAGGGCATCTTCATAATAACTTTCATAGCTGGCACCAGCATCATCATCAACAAGCAAAACCTTTGCTGAACCATCAGAGGGAGAAGAAGAATTACTTGAAAAACTTACCAAATATTTCACTACATTTATTGCAAACTGAGCATCATCATATGTACTCCATCCATCATACAAAGTATCATCTGATGAACCAGTACCATCATCAAAAGGAGAAGAATCTGCTATAGCTACAAAGGCACCTTTGCCGTATGTACCATAAACTACAAAGGGGGTTCCATTCTTGTATGTAATAGCAACTTTAACATTATCAGATAAAACATCTATACCTCCTGCTCCCCATGCACCAATCTCAGATACACCATCCAAAAATGGGGCATCATATGTACCTCCAACAGGAGCCTCGGTAAGCCAATCATCTGTGAATTTAAAACCCAGTGTTGTAACAAACTCGTTAAAGATGTCAACTGCATCATAGCCATTATTGTTTCTATCGGCCCCTGCATGATCTGCGATAAAGAAAACTGTTCCACCATTCTCAATATAATCCAAGATAGCTTGTTGTTCAGAAGAAGTAAAGGGGTCATTGGGTTCTGGAATAATATAAAGAGCATAGCCAGAGAGCTTGTCATAAGTAATATCTGGATCGCTGTCTGACAAGGCATCTCTTGGATCATCTGTTCCAAATTGATCTACAGTATAACCTAAGTTCCTAACAGCATCGGCAAAGTCAGAATATCCTCCGGTAATTGTCCAGTCGGCATTACCTGCCGTCTGAAGATGGGCATTGTCAAAAAGCACAGCAGGGGAGGAGGAGTAAACAGGAGAAAAGACAAAAACACTAATAATAAGGGATAACACAATTGTTAAAACACTAAACTTTCGCAAAGCTCTTCACCACCTTACCAAAGTGTTTGTATCATGGAATTATATAACACAATCTCTCATAAAGTTGCATCGTGATATTTCTGCTCCCAAAACCAAAAAGAGAACACCAGCTATTGGTGTTCCCTAAATGGAAGTGTACCCCTAAATTTCTACACTACATTTTTATAATAATAGTTCGTGTCTCTCCGTCCCAGCCTACTTTCGCCCCAAATATCTCTGCTACAAACCTTACTGGCACCATCGTGCGCCTGTGGTATATCACAGGCTTACCCAGTCCCATCTTTTCTAAGTTCTTTTCCTCTCCACCTATATATACTGTTCCATCACTTTCATATAGATACTCTTCTTTGCCTCCCATCTTTACTTTAACTTCTTTCAGATTCCTCATAGGTATGACCAGCTCTGTATACTCACCTTTTACATAGCCCGTTATGCTTATTTCCCTTGTATCTCCATTCCACTCTACACTGAGCCCCATCGCCTGGGCCACAAATCTTAGCGGCACCACTGTTCGATCATATCTTGGGTCTATAAATGGCGCTACATCCATTTCTGACATCTGTCCGTTAACCCAGTAGTGGCCGTCTCCTGGCCTTAGCACTATTACTGTCTCTTTCTTCTCAAATTCTGCTCCTATTATGTGGCTCTCTTTCACATTCCTAAATGTATACTCTTCTATTGCCCCTACACTTTCTCCGTCTACTCTTACATCTTTGATTCTATACCCATCTTCTGGTGTGATGTAGAATGTGATGCTATCTCCGTAGGCCACATATACTTCTCCACTGGGACTGATGCTCCCGCCTTCTCCTGCTGTAGCTTCTATGGTATAAGTGTCCTTGGCAAAGGTCGCCTTTACGGTTGTATTTCCTTTAATTCGCAATTTAAGGTAGTAAACATCATCTGTATTATGCACCCCAGAGTAAACAACTTTGCCATTTACAACTATATCTTTGATATGATATCCACTTGATGCAGTTATTGTAAACAAAACATATGATCCATATGTCTTGCTCTGCGTTCCCAAAGGAAAAATACTTCCCCCCCTATAAGCCATGGAGGTTACCATATATTTTTCCACAGAAAATCTTACATCAATAGTCGT
>JAADFF010000076.1 GCA_013153035.1 Dictyoglomota bacterium
CCTCATAGAGAGAAGGAAAAGTTCATGCTTCTAACCCCCTCATATAAATACCGTATACACTCCCAGTATTGGATATTTAGGCAGACGGAAGACGAGGTGCTTATCTCTCCCGATGATGCAGAGGCCATGGGCATTGAAGATGGGGACAAGGTCTTGCTGAAAAACCGAAGCGGGCAGGTGGTGGCCACTGCCCGCATATCAGATGATGTTGTACCCGGTGTACTGAAGATGTTTCATGGGAGCTGGGGAAGTCAACTGGCTTCCCTCATCAACATAGAGCTTTCCGATATGGGACCAAACTCTAAGGTGTCTGATACATTTGTGTCTATAGAGAAACTATATTAGTAGGCATCTTCATATTTTACCTTTACCTTGCTAAATAGTGGGTCTAAATCCGTGATGTAAGGTTTGCCCGGTTCTTTGATGTAGGTTTTTCCTTTCTCAAGTTTCTTTTCTATCTTAGAGAGGACTTCATATCCATTAAAGCTGGGCAAATTGAAAAGGTCGTATGTTAGCTCATATGTGACTTTCTTCCAGCCCCCACTGGTCTGGAAGAGCATCTGGAGGGTATCTGTGATAAGGATATTATGAAAACCTATGTGGCTAAGGTCGGGACCCGGTATATCAAGCAGAGACTTGAGATAGTCTATATTTATCCTTTCTTTCTTGGTTGTCCACTGGTTTTCTTTGAGGGGCCCATCTCCGGCCAGTGTGATTTTTCTCTTCGGTGTTCTTAGGTGCAGGTCTATATACTCTTCGGGGTTGTCTATGCCAAACTTTTCCTTAAGCATCTGTAGAGCCTCAATGACTTCTTCAATCTGGGCTTTGGAGGAGAAACTTGTCTCACTACCTTTGTTTATTGACTGGCTACGTTTGTATTCGTGTAGTGTGCCTTGCCAGCCATCAGAATATACGACCTTGTTCTTCGCACTTCCTATCATGCTCTTGGCAATGCCAAACAAGACAAGCACTACAAAGATGATAATACCAATTGTGAGTTCGTTCATAATATCACCTCCAAACATTGGTATGTTAATTATAAAAAACAGGGGGCCTTATAGCCCCCTGCAGAGAGGTGTATATTGATGGGAAGTGTGCCACCCGGAGTCTTAAAATACACCGCCAAGATACATGAAGTAGAGAACAAATATGATGGCAAGAACATACATCAGTGGATGAACATCTTTGCCTTTACCAGATAACAGCTTTATAAGTGTATATGTGATAAAACCTACACCGATTCCATCGGCAATGGAATATGTAAAGGGTATTGTTACAAGTACCAAGAATGCTGGAATAGCCTCAGATGGATCTGAAAAATCTACTTCAAAGAATGTACTCATCATGAAATATCCTACAAGGACGAGCACTGGTGCTGTAACAAAGTCTTTTATAACGGCAACAAGTGGAGAGATGAATAGGCCAACCAATAAGAACAGTATACCTGTAGTAACAGCTGTTAGGCCGGTGCGGCCACCTTCCTCGATACCTGAGGCGCTCTCAATATATGTGGTGACAGTGGAGGTTCCCAGTAGTGCACCTACAGTGGTACCTACGGCATCGGTAAGAAGTACCTTATCTATATCGGGTATCTTACCATCTTCTGTTAGGTAACCGGCTTTGGCACTGAGACCGGTGACGGTGCCCAGTGTGTCAAAGAAGTCTACCATGAAGAACGAGAATATGACACCAAGCGCACCGGCATTCATAAGACCGTGGAAATCTAATTTTAAAAATGTATAGTCGAGAGTTGGAAGAGAGAACAGTTTGCTTGGTATATCAATGAGGCCAAATACCATGCCTATAATGGTGTTAACAATAATGGTTATAAGTAGAGCACCGGGTACCTTTAGTTTAATAAGAACGCTGGCAAGTATAAGGCCAAACACGGCTATTAAGAATTCAGGTTTGGCCAGTGCAGATTTTCCAAGTGATACCATTGTTGCCTGATCTGGTGCAATAAAACCCATATGCTGCAAGCCTATAAATGTTAGGAATATGCCTATACCAGCACCTATAGCATGCTTTAGTGAGTTTGGTATAGAATGGGCAACGGCACTTCTAACACTGGTAAGACTAAGCACTATGAATATCAAACCTTCTACGAAGACTGCAGCAAGTGCTACTTGCCAGCCATACTGTGGGGCAACTGTGAATGCAAAATAGGCATTCAGTCCCATACCAGCAGCCAGTGCAAATGGTTTATTGGCATAAATACCCATAAGGATAGTGGCAAAACCGGCTGATAGAGCAGTAGCCGTTAAGATGGAAGGAATAGCTGCTTTCCCCATGGCGGCTGATAGCATGCCGGGATTAACGACAAGGATGTAGGCCATTGTCATGAATGTCGTGATACCGGCTAGAATCTCACGCTTTACTGTGGAGCCATGCTCTTCAACTTTAAAAAAACGAGAAATAGCTTCCATTTGTATCCCCCCTGTTCCCCCGCTTGTTTTGTTAATAATCTAAATACACCTTTATGCTATCAAAGAGAAAAATGCTCGTCAATAGAGGTTTCTTAACATTAGGGAATTTCTACATGTGCCTTTCCTGCATAATATACATGGCCACCATGGTAGCTTATTTTCACCGCTATAGGCTTTACACCTGCTTTTACCGCCTCTTTGAGATTCTTGCAAAAAATTGCATCTTCCTTACAATTGGGTTTGACTGTTTCTATATCTTGATGGCATACAAGAAATGTTAAAAAAGATGGTGTGTGCTGGGCAAGGAGTTTGACATGATCAGCCCCTCTTTTTGTTGGAGCATCTGGAAAAAGGCAAGTTTTTCCTTCAAATAGTGTACAACCTTTAACTTCCATGAGTGCCTGATAGTCTTTAAATGTTAGTAAAAAGTCAATACGATGGCTACCCACCTTGTATTCCGCTCTGAACTCTTCTATCTCTCGAAATTCCTCTACAAGCTTTTGTCTCAGTATGGCTTCTATAATACGTCTATGCATGCCAGAGTTTAGAAGTATCCATCCATATCCATCTCTGTGTATGGCAATAACTTTAAAGTCGGTTTTGGGAGATTTGTGTGGAATAAGCATGATAGGTTTTCCCGGAATAAGTAGTTCTCCTAATCTGCCTGAATCGTGTAGATGAGCATGATATCTTTTACCATTTACTTCTACCTCTGCTACGAATCTGTTTATCCTTTTAATAAACGTACCTTGGGTATGGTTTTTTCCTATGTCTGCATTGAGCTTTATCACGAATAAAATCCCTCCCCTTGTGTTAAAATTATAGTTGAAAACAGTGTATATTGTTGTTAGCAAAGAAAGGGGGTAGGTGCCATGATATTTGATAACGAAGTACTTTACGATGATGGTCAGCATAAGTTTATTATGCTTGGCACCGATATTGGCGGATCGGAGGGTATTCCTGTAAACCAATTTCTTATTATAGATGGTACGGAGGCTTTCTTACTTGATCCAGGAGGTGCCCATGTATTTGCTACTGTTCTTGCCAATGTCTCTGAGGTTATAGACCCGACAAGGTTGACTGGTCTTTTCTACAGCCACCAAGACCCAGATGTTACATCTGGTATCATGATGTGGCTTAATGTATCTGAGCGTGCAAAGGTATATGTATCTGAATTGTGGACAAGATTTTTACCACATTTTGGAGTATATGATGAAAAACGAATTGTTGGTATACCCGATAAGGGTATGGAAATTAGATTTTCTTCAGGAAATGTTCTGAAGATTATTCCAGCTCATTATCTCCACTCACCGGGTGAGTTTACACTTTATGATCCTGTTGCCAAAGTATTATTTAGCTCAGATATTGGTGCTTCTGTGCTTCCACCGGGTACAAAGTCTCGTAAAGTAGAAGATTTTCAGTGGCATCTTAAGAATGCCATTGTAGAGGCATTTCACAAAAGATATATGGCATCCAATGCTGCATGTCGTAAGTGGGTTTCTATGGTAAAGGGGTTTGATATTGAATGGATGGTTCCACAGCACGGTGCTATTTATCCGAGGGAAATGACAGAGAAGTTCCTCAGTTGGTTTGAAAATCTTAGATGTGGCTCTGACATCATAGATGAAGTATACGGAAGGTAGGTGAGCCACTATGCCAAGACAGGACATGGTAAGCAATCTTATTAAGACATTCTCCGATGCAATGTTTAAAGTAGAGGTTATGCATTCGTTTACGGCGAAGTTTGACGAGGCTCTTGTTAGACGTGGTGAGAAGATACAGGTTAAAGTGGCTCGTATGACAGATTTATTTTATGAGATACAAAATGATATAGCACGCTTGCAAGATGGCTTTGTTGAGAATACAGATAGACTTATTCATAACATAGAGGCCGTTGAAAAGTTGGGTGAAGACCTCCTTGAGGAAATAAAACAGTATGGTACATCTCTTGAAGGTATTGCCGATGAGGTTGAATCTGTTGTAGACGATACCATGAAAGCCCTTGAGGGTTTTATGGAAATTACAGAGATGGTTGAAGATATACAGAAAATTGCCAAGAGAACAAAGCTTCTTGCCCTTAATGCTGCTATTGAGGCAGCCCGTGCTGGTGAGGCAGGCAAGGGATTTGCCGTGGTTGCCGATGAAATACAGAAGCTTGCCAAGCAAACTGCCGAGGTTAGTGAACGTATTTCCGCCAAAGTAGAGCATATGATGAGTGAAGTGAAAAAGTCTCTTGAGGGTGTAAAGAAGGTTGGTAGCATGTTTAAGCTATTTAGCAATGCTACCCAGAAGATGCTTGTCTTCCTTGAGGAGAATAAAAAGACCATGGCCGCCGTTATGGAGACAATGGAAGGTGCCACAAAAGATTTGCAGTCTATCGTTGCTAGTCTCAACGATGCCATTGAGGTTATGGAAGAGGTAAGAGAGGAAACTGAGGTTATTGAGAGGGTTATATCTTCAATAGCCAAGGCGCAGAATAAGATAGCTGAGCTTAAAGTCTGATATTGACTATTTTATAAGTGAAATAAAGGGGGCAAATGCCCCCTTATTTTTATAAGGTTATCCCAGTGCCACATCGAGTATCATCATGATAACGAAGCCTATCATAAAACCTATGGTGGGTATATCTGAACCTTCGCGTTGGGCTTCAGGAATAAGCTCTTCAATGACAACATATATCATGGCACCTGCGGCGAATGCCAATGCATAAGGGAGTAAACCTCTCATGTGTATAACCCAGTATGCACCTATAACACCGGCGATAATTTCTACGATACCAGATAGCTGACCCCACCAAAAGCTTTTCCATACAGATAACCCCTCTCTGCGTAGTGGCATCGATACTGCCATACCCTCAGGAAAGTTTTGTATACCAATTCCTATGGCAAGTGCCAGAGCACCGGCGAATGATGCGCCGGGTAAACCTGATCCCGCAGCTCCAAACCCCACACCAACGGCCAGACCCTCGGGAATGTTATGGAGTGTAATGGCGAGAATAAGGAGTGTTGTTCGTCTCCATGAAGTCTTTGGTCCTTCAGGGTTGTCTTCAAATGGATGTAAGTGAGGAAGAAGCATGTCTATGATTCTTAGTGTGGCTCCTCCAAGTAAGAATCCTATTGCTGGTGGTATCCACGGAATGAGTCCCATATCCTTTGACATCTCTATCGATGGTGCGAGGAGTGACCAGAAGCTGGCAGCTACCATTACACCTCCGGCAAATCCCAACATCATATCGAGAAATTTTCTACTGGGACTTTTAAAAAACAGAACAATACCGGCACCCAGCGCTGTCATAAACCATGTGTATAGGGTAGCAAGGAATGCCAAGAAAACAGGATTAAGTTCAGTGATATTCACTTTCGCATCACCTCTTTAAGTATTATAATGACTTTTAGAGATATAGCATGATGTAAGGAGATGATGTGTTATGACTACACAAGAACTTGAGGAGGAAGTTGCCCGCCTACGTAAAATTGCCATGGACTTTGAGAGCCTTGCTTCGTCTTATAAATTTAAATACTTTGAGGCCTCAAGGCTTCTTCAACAGACGCAAATTGCCCTTGATGGTTATGAGGCGGAAAACCGCATGTTGAAGAGGGAAATCCAGATGCTCAAAGCAAAGCTCGCAAAATACAAGGAGAAGTATGGAGACATTGACTGATTTTCGGGGGGCTATCGTCCCCCGATTTCTTTTAGTGTAGACAGTGTTTTATCCCACATGCTGTCACTCAGGATAATTCCTATATGATCCCCCTCAAATGGCCCTAAAGGTGTAAAGTGCATAGGTTCTTCGAGATATTTTACAGGTAGTTGACTGCTCAGAGGAGTGGCACCATCTGATTCTGGCCATCTGTTAACTTTAAGGAGCTTGCCGATATCTGTAATGAGCCTGTGACAGAGAAATAGCCCTATACGGGTTGCCATAGGATTGTACCTGTATTTTTCAATAAGTACCTTCAATGCTTCCACTTTGTGGTGTCTTGGTATGACCGATGACGAGAACATATAGTTTGTATATCCATCATTGGTATTGAGTTTGTAGAGGGTTTCAGATACCATTGTGGAAAATCTATCAAAATGCTCTCCATGATCCCAT
Organism: Dictyoglomota bacterium; assembly: GCA_013153035.1. Taxonomy (GTDB): domain Bacteria; phylum Coprothermobacterota; class Coprothermobacteria; order Coprothermobacterales; family JAADFF01; genus JAADFF01. The sequence continues at coordinate 6,523 of JAADFF010000076.1, forward strand.
CTTAGTGCTAAGTATCCCGGTGCCATTATTGCCCCTGTCATATATGTAAGTATCAGTGCTTGCTTTAAGTCTTTAATGAGTGTTGCAGTTTCCTTTGTGTTTCCCGATATATTACCTGCATATTCCCAAAACTCAGATGGTGCGAATGATAGCGATACAAGGGGAGTGCCCCTGTGAGGTGTATTGATGGTTAGCACGGGGGGATTGAGATATCTAATGAATCTATCATGGTTTATTGCATATCTTATAACAAGCCCTCCTAAGCTATAACCTATAAGGTATAGACGACTGTTTTCTATGCCAGATAAGGATTTAATGGTGTTTATGAAGGCATTACCATTCTCCTGTAGTGTTCTCATGGATGATGGATACAGAAAGTGAAGTATGGTAGCATCTGGAAAATGTTTCTTAATGTAGGTGTGTACGAATTTTCTACGATGCTCTGTGTAAAAGGTGGCTGTAGTATCCTCTCCGGTAATTTCCGATGAGTTGATACCATGCACGAGTATGAACACATCGCCATCAACCTTTTTGACGGGATGATAGTCTACAAGATTCTCCTCATCGAGTAGTGCTATATCTGGGGTGAATGGTTTTTTATTGCCTACGACAACTGTGCGGTCATATTCATGGGTAAGAATATCCAGCTTATTAAATAAATCTTCGTTGATATCGCCGTGTATATATGCCCGGAAAATGGTGATATATTTCTTACTAAATGGTAATTTTCTTTGCCACTCTACGATATTGCCTTCTTGATATATATCGCTATCAGACATATGTTTTCACCCTATCAATGACAGCCGACCAGACCTTGGGACTGGTAAAGATGTCTATGTGGTCAGCTGTCATTGGCCCTAATATGTCAAATGTGAATCCATCTTCCATATATTTCACTGGTATCTGACTAGATACAGGTACGAGGCCATCACCTTCATACCAGAGTCCTGTTCCCACTATCTCCCCCATGGCTTCCATGAGTCTTTGCATCATGATAAGGCCTATGTGGTCTCGAGGTTCATGATACATTCTGTCGGCAAGCTTGAGTATAGGATAGGCCAGATTGTGGCGTGGAATGGTAGAGGTGGTAAATGTATAGCGGGTAAATTGTTCGCTCGTGTTAAGCTTGTATATTTCTGGTGAGAGCATTTGAGGAAATGGTTCTAATTTGTCTAAGCTATCCCACCGCAAATCAAGGTATCCTTGTGCCATAACTCCCCCACCACGGTGATATGTCATTGCCACAGTCAATCTGATATTTCTTACAGTTTTTAATTTCTCTTCATTGGCTCCCTCTTCTATCCACTTCCAGAACTCTGGTGGGGTGAACATAAGCGATGCCAATGGACTACCTCTATGGGGAGTGTTAAGGGTAAAGGCATGTGTGGTAATGTCTCTGAACCACTCGCTACAGCCCAGCATCTGTCTGATGATAAGCCCTCCCATGCTATGACCGATAAAGAAGATCGCTTTGGCCTTTTCTATGTCTGTATTCAGAAGCTTGTCTCTAAGGGCTTTGGCATTTGTTTGTAACCTTTCCATAGCTGATGGGTATATGTAATGGAGAATGGTGACGTTTTCTATGTGCTTGTAAATGTATTCGTGTGCTGTATCCCATACATGATATTTGTAGGCTGTTTTCCAGATGTCATATTTGTCAGGATACGATGCCAGTATTTCTTCCGGGTTAATACCATGAACGAGCACGAAGACCACTTTATCTTTTAGCGATGATACCGGTTGCCACATGTGTTTGTCGTTAGGTAGTACCTCAATAAGGGTGGGCTTGAAAGGTTTAATATTTCCAACAACATGTGGGGTAGGGGATACCTCTCCGGATAAAGGTAGCTTGGCATATATATCTACCTTGTTTGTCAAGAACTCTGGGGATATATCCCCGTGTATATATGCCCTAAATAGCACAATTTCACTTCTGAATGTCTCTGAATATGCCCTAAATTCTACTATGTCACCATCGTGTAGTGTTATGTCAAGCACATGTTTTCACCTTCTTATGCTGCCCTTTTCTTCATAATAACAGACATAGGCACCATAAGAAAACTCAGCACTACCATGCTAAGAATCATGAATGGAACATTGTTTCCAAATATTGAAGCATATCCACTGGCAAGAAACTGTCCTATAGCCCAAGAAAAGCCCATGGCTATGCTGGATGCAAAGCCCTTGTTCTCTGGCAGCAGAAACTGTGCTTCAACAAGGTTGGCAGACATTGAAAAAAATGCCGATGCATCGAAGAGGATAAATGCCACAGTTCTAACGATATCGTTATTTGTTATATAGAAAAGCAGGCTAAATATTGCCATGCCACTAAATGCCACAAGATTGACGAACTGTATGCCCTTCTTGTCTCTATAGTATGCACCAAAATAGTTGGTAATGGTGCCAAGAAGCATGCCTAGTGTCAATGTGATACCGCCTAATAGTATAGAGCCACCTTTTAACTCAACATAAAATGGCAGATATGTATGGAATATCTCCATGATAAATGAGCGAAGACTAACAACAAGAAAAACACCAGTTAATACTTTCCATAGAGATATATGAGGTATAACAACATGAGAAACTGTTTCTTTGGTGAATGTCCACAGTGGTATGGATATTAGTAGCGCCAATGTTCCTCCTATGGCTCCGAGGATCCATACCTTGTCTATGCCAAACTGACCTACATACCATGTGATAAGGGCAGGTGCTATAGCGGCACCAAATCCTCCCATGATAGAGAAGATGGCTATCTTAGTGCTTTTTCTTTCATGTCCTGCTATGCTGGCTCCCACTGGATGAAATGCCGAATTGGCAACTCGAACTATGAGGACAAGTACACCTAGCATGACAAATGATTTGACAAATCCAATCATCGATACAGCCAATATCTCGAATAGCACAATAGCGGTAACGAGTATCCCTTCACGGCGACATCTATCTGCGAGTATTCCCCATAGTATCTGTGTTAGAGCTGCTATACCGCCAACGGTTGTCAGTAGCGTGGCAAAATCGCGTGTACTGATACCCAGCATTTGTGTGAACAATGGTCCCAACGGTTTGAAAAATGCACCAAAGAAATCCACAAGAAAATGGAATGCCGTTACACTCCAAAGCATACCTATCCCCCCTCCCCAATGTTTCACGATATTGTAGCAAAATATGTTGTACATAGAGATGTTTTTATTTTGGAGTATAATAAACTTATAAATAGATTCCAGAAAGGGGGAAGGTATCATGCGTGAGATGACAAAGAAGTTTTTGGAGGAAGCATTTGCCGGAGAATCTATGGCCCATATGAAGTATCTTATCTTTGCCGAAGAAGCAGAGAGGAAGGGGAAATCCGGTCTTGCAAAGCTTTTCAGAGCTATAGCCCATGCAGAGTTTGTTCATGCTCGTAATCACTTTAGGGTGCTTGGTAAGATAGGCTCACTGGAGGAGAATGTGCAAGCTGGTATTGATGGAGAGACATTTGAGATTGAAGAAATGTATCCTGTTTATGAAAATGCTGCCGAGTTTCAGGAAGAGAAAGATGCGGTGCGTTCTATGCACTATGCTATAGAGGCAGAGAAGATTCACGCTGACATGTACAAGAAAGCGAAAGAATTACTTGAGAAGGGTGAGGATTACCCCGCAAAGAAAATTTATATCTGCCCTGTGTGTGGTTACACCGTAGAGGACGAAGTACCGGAAAAATGCCCTGTTTGTGGTGTTCCCGGCGAGAAATTTGTAGAATTCTAATTGTCTCTATTGGAAGTGAAAGGGGGCACCTATGTGCCCCCTTTTCTATTTGAATATGTTTGGGCTTGTCCTTGGTATGCTATATGAAGAAAGGGTAAGGAGGGCATGCTATGGAGATTAAAAAGAGGGAATACTTTCTCAGAGGCTCTTTAAGATATAAAACGATAACCGATGAGGAGCTGTATACACTCAGAGTTCCTCTTGAGGTTCTTGATAAATATTTTTATAGCTATTACAAGACCCGTGAAGATGCATACAGGAGTATCGGGCTTGGAGTTCCCAATGCGTATCAGAGATACTGGATATACCAAAGGTACCGAGGTGGTAGTGTTGTTACCATAGGTCCTGTTGGTATAGGCAAGACAACATTTTCTCTTATAGAAGCCCTCCTGTGTCGTGGTAAGGCTATATTTATTGTGCCTACTAAGGCATTGGCTACAACTGTGTACGAAAAAATCCTCTCTATGAATGAAACATTAAACACAGGCAAGACCATTCTTCTGTATGATAAGAAAACCAAAGAATCTATTATCTCTGGAGATTTTCACATTGCTGTTATGACCGCTCAAGCATTTCGTGTGATTTATCCTGAGATAAAGTGGAGGTCAAGACTTTCTATTGTTGACGATGTTGATGCCTTTATGAAGAATCCTAAAAATTTAGATAGGCTCATGAATGTTACACGAGGGAGCATGATCTTATCGTCTGCAACATTTAAAGCCTCGCCCAGACAGAGACAAAGACTTAGAGAAGAGTTTGGTATATCTTTCCGCTCTTCTCGATTTGTCGGATTTAGAAATGTAGAAGATATTTATAGCATTTATGAGACACGAGATCAGATGCTTGATGATGTTGTGAGATTTATTCAGGTTATGGGTAAAGGTGGTATTGTCTTTTTGCCAAGGGGAGCTGATGAGGGTGAATTACTGGAAACTTTGCAAAGGGCGGGTATTCGGGCAGATGTTGGATCCCCGGAGACTTTAGAAGCCCTTTCAGAGGGAAAACTTGATGTGCTTGTTGGTAAGGCTGCCTTTTATGGTGTGCTTGTTAGGGGTATAGATATGCCCGATGTTATTAGATATACGGTATTTGTTGGCGTACCCCGTGGAGAGATTAATTTGAAGCCTGATGCAGATATATCCAAGTGGTGGTCAACATTTATAGGGGGACCGGTGCCATCAGACTGGCAAGAAATTATGAAGAAAGTCAAAGAGGTGGCTGACAGAAAGGCATGGAGTGTTTCTGAAGAGGAAAACGGAATAAGGATTATATATCCAGATATTACAACCTATATTCAGGCCAGTGGTCGAACCTCAAGGTTTACAGGTAGTGGTTTTACATTTGGTGTATCGTTTGTAGCCGATACCGATGAAAAGTTAATGCTGGCATTTATGAGACGAGCTAGCCTCTATGGTATTACATTTCAGCACAAAGATGAGGTTGATATCAAGACTCTACGTGCAAAGGTTGACATGAGTCGAAAGCATAAAGAGAAAGAGGGACAGATACCATTTAGAAGTTACCTTATGCTTGTTGAATCTCCTCACAAGGTGGAGACAATAGCTTCTCTTCTTGGTGGAGGTGTGTTTCGGTATATAGAAACATCGGGAGGTTTTATTGTTAGGGTTGCCGAGGTATCCTTTGGTACAATGCTTATCGTTATTGGAGCTACAATAGGACACACTTCAGATATTGTGGAAGTATCTCCTCGTCGTTGGCCACATCAAGTGTTTTATGGTGTTAGTATAGAAAACAGTGGATTTTATCCTATCATGGACACAATTAAGATGTTCGATGGGGGACAAGCTGTTAGTCTCGTTCCTGACGGAGTAGAGTATAGGGATAAACTGGATATTATTAGGGTGTATAGAAATCTCGCCCTTGCTGTTGATGGTCTTCTCATCGCAACCGACCCCGATAGTGAAGGTGAGCGTATCGCCTACGAAGTGGGAGCGTATCTTGCCCCCTATGGAAAGTCTGTATACCGAATGGAGTTTAGAGAAATTACGAGAAAGGCGCTGTTGCAGGCACTTGAGGATATTCGTCAGATTGATACCCGTAGGGTAGAGGCGGCCCTTGTCAGGCGTATAGAAGACAGATGGGTGGGTTTCTTCTTATCTGAACGGGTCAGCAAATACTTTGGTAGAAAAGGGCTTTCTGCAGGTAGAGTGCAATCTCCCGTGCTTGGATGGATAATAGAGAGATATCAGTTGTCCCGCCAGCAAAAGGATGTATACAGGGTGGCTTTTCCCTTTATAGAAGATTTTTATATAGAAATAGAAGATAAGCCCGATGATATTGTTACTGTAGAGAGTGCTTCTGTAGAGGTAAGAGAGAAATCTCCTCTGCCACCATATTCAACCGATTTGTTGCTTTCAGATGCCTCCCGTATACTGGGTTTTAGTGCTTCCTACACTATGGATTTAGCACAGGCTCTTTTTGA
>JAADFF010000012.1 GCA_013153035.1 Dictyoglomota bacterium
ATTGGTAGATACATTGCAAGCAAGATTACAAGCACTATCGATCCAACTATTATTGTTGATAGTGGCTCAATAGCTGCAACCATTCTGTCTATTTTTATATTAAGTTCCTCTTCGGCCATATCAAGATATGTCTTTATCATTGTATCAAGGTTTCCCGATTGTTCCCCTACCCTAATCATAACCTTTAAAACACCTGGCAAATCTGATTTCTCTAATGCCTTAGAGAAAGAAACCCCTTTTTCCAGCTGTTCTTTTGCCTCAATAACAAATTGTTTGATATATTCATTGGTAATAACCTCAGTAGACAGTTCTAAAGATTGGACAATGGGAACACCATTTGAAAAAAGTGTATAAAACGCTCTGAATGCCTGAACTATTTCACCTAGCATAAGGACATTTCCCACAAGTGGAATACGGAGAAGAAACCTATGCCAGAATAAACGAGCTTTATAAAATGTTTTAATGACAAACCTAAACAGCAAGTAGATAGCTATAACACCAAGCACCAACCACAGCCAATTATGGTATATAAAGTCACTAATATTAATGACAAACTGTGTAATTGACGGTAAAGATTTGCCAAATCCAGAATAAACAGTCTTTAACTTGGGAACAACGATAAGCATAAAAACAAGGATAGCGGCGATGGACATGATACCAACCATAATAGGATAAATCATAGCACTTTTCAGTTTTTCTTTTATAGCCGCTCTTCTTTCATAAAAAGTTGCAAGAACAATAAGCGTACTATCAAGAGTTCCCGTTTCCTCTGCAACCCTGACGAGGTTGATATAGATAATAGGAAAGCTGTTTGTCTTCTTCAAGGCTGAAGCAAAACGCATGTTCATATTAACAATATAATCATACACTTCCTGTAAAACGTGTCCAATACGAGAGGATTTATACTCATCGGCAAGTGTGCTAATAGCATCCACAAGGGAAATACCAGCAAGCAGTAAACTGCCTAATTGGCGAGACAAGACAGCTATCTCCCTATCTTTAAGTTTTATCCTCCGAGGGGCAAAGAGTTTGCTCATAATAGAAGATCTCAAAGACTCTTCTTTCTTAAGATGGATCTTTACAACAACAAGCCCCCTAGTCTTCAGCATGTTAACGGCTTGTGCTTTATTAGATGCTTCAATTTCGCCTGAAACTTTATCCTTTCCATTAAATGCTTCGTAATAAAAAACAGGCACAGTTAGTCACTCCTGGATATTTCTATAGGGGATTTAATAACTCTCTGCAGTTCTTCAACAGTGGTTATACCGGCTTTTACCTTTTCGAGACCAGCAGTCCACATATCTATCATACCTTCAGCTTTAGCTATTTTCTTAATTTCTTCAAGAGAAGCTCCTCTGAGAATGGCATTTTGTATGTCTTCAGAGACAGGCATAATTTCAAAGACAGCTGTTCGACCAGAATATCCTGTAAAGTTGCAAACAGGACAACCTTTAGGTACATATACATTAGGACTCGTGGGATCCTCGTTTCTTACTTTACAATTCGAACATAGTTTTCTTACCAATCTTTGGGCTACGATACCCACAAGAGAGGCAGATAGTAGGTATTTTTCTACTCCCATCTCCTGAAGGCGGATAATAGCAGAAGGTGCATCATTGGTATGAAGTGTTGAAAGCACGAGGTGACCCGTTAAGGCTGCTTCAATAGCAGTCTTAGCCGTATCCTCATCTCGAATTTCACCTACGAGAATTATATCTGGATCAAGTCTAAGAATAGATCGAAGTACTGATGCAAATGTAATTCCAGCCTTTGTATTGACATTGATTTGATTAATACCCTCTAACTCATACTCAACAGGATCTTCAACGGTGATAATCTCCTTAGACTCATTATTTAATACCGAAAGCGCAGCATATAAAGTGGTTGTTTTTCCAGAGCCTGTTGGTCCTGTAACGAGTATCATACCGTATGGCACAGATATAAGTTTATGAAATATCTCTTCCTGCTCGGGTAAAAGCCCCAATCTACTAATATCCACAAAGATATTTTTCTTATCAAGAAGGCGAATAACCATCATTTCGCCATATATAGAGCCTACAGTAGCAATACGGAAATCAAATTCTCTACCAGAAACTCTTGCTGTAAAGTGTCCGTCCTGTGGTCTTCGTCTTTCCGCTATATCCATATCAGCCATAACCTTCAAGCGGGTTATAAGCTGTTCGGCAATCCATTTGGGTAGTTTAATTTTATCCATTAAAACGCCATCTATCCTATACCTAACTCTGTAGTCATAGCGGGTAGGTTCTATATGGATATCCGTAGCCCTATCGGAAACAGCATCGACCAGAATAGTATTGACAACAACATTTATACTTGCCTCTTGACCTAAAAGGTCGTTGATATCAATTTTTTCAACGCTTATCTCCATAACATTATCTTCGTCAGAGGCTTCCTCTGCGAGTTTCTCGATAACATCTTTAGCACGTTGAGTGATATCGTAAACTTGGTCAAGTAGGGCCCTATATTCAGATTCTGTAATGATAATAGGTCTTACTTTAAGACCCGTCAGCAAACTAATTTTTTCTAAGATATCTGAATTGAATGGAGGTACTACCCCAACAACAAGAGTATTTCCTTCCTTTCTAAGTGGAAATACCCTATACTGCCTAACAATATCTTCGGGAATGGTATCTTTTACCGAGGGATCGAATTTTAATCTCTCAAGAGATTCATATGTAACATTAAATTGCTTCTGAAGAACACGTCCCAAGTCTTTCGGTGTAATATACCCCAAATCAATAAGAACCTGACCAAGGGGTTCTCCTGTTCTTTTAGCCTCTTCAAGAGCTTCTTTGAGTTGCTCTTCTGTTATAAGTCCCTCTTCTAAAAGTATTTCGCCTAATCGTTTCTTGGGCATACCAACCTCACGTTACGTCTTTTGTTTTAGTATAGCATCAATAAGCCCAAGAAATAGTGGATGAGGAGACAAAGGTTTTGAATTAAATTCCGGATGAAATTGACTACCTATATAAAACGGATGATTTTCTAACTCGACAACCTCTACAAGATTCATCGGCAGATATACACCTGCCACTTTCAGTCCATGCTCCTCGATGATTTCTCTATAGTCATTATTAAATTCATATCTATGGCGATGTCTTTCTACAACACTATCTGTACCATATAATTCCTTTACCTTGGTACCTTCAACAAGGTTACAGGTGTAACCTCCAAGTCTCATGGTACCTCCCTTATCTGAAATACCTCTCTGCTCCGGAATCAGGTCTATAACGGGATGAGGGGTTTTTTCATCAAATTCTGAAGAATTAGCTCCTTCTAACCCACAAACGTTACGAGCAAATTCTATAACCATACACTGCATACCAAGGCACAATCCTAGTGTGGGTATACCATGCTCGCGGGTATATGTTAACGCATTGATTTTGCCTTCGATACCACGTGTACCAAACCCTCCCGGAATAATAACCCCATCAACATCACCAAGATATCGGGCAGGGTCTTCTGTCTCCAATTTTTCAGCTTGCACCCATATAATTTCAGGTTTCACCCCATGGTGGATAGAGGCATGCTTAATTGCCTCCACAACACTAAGATATGCGTCAGGAAGCTCTACATATTTACCAACAATGGCTATCTTCACAGTGCCAGATGCATTATCTTCTCGTTCCACTAATGCTTGCCAATCAGAAAGGTTGGCATGTCTATCTTCTCCATATAGATATTTCATGATAAGTCTTCCAACACCTTTTTTCTCCAACATGAGTGGAACATGGTATATTGAAGGTGCATCAACAACATCAAATACCGCTTCCGGCCTGACATCACAGAAGAGAGCTACCTTCTCTTTGATTTCTGCTGGCAATGCAATATGACTTCTCAGCATAATAACATCAGGTTGTATACCAAGAGAGCGAAGTTCTTTAACAGAGTGCTGTGTAGGCTTGGTTTTTGCTTCACCTGTGGTAGATAAAAACGGAACAAGAGTTAGGTGTATAGAAATAGTATTATTTCTGGGCTCTTCTCTTCGGAATTGTCTTATTGCCTCAAGAAATGGTAGCCCTTCGATATCACCAACGGTACCACCCACTTCAACAATAAGGACATCCAGATTGCCAACAGTTGCTACTTTTCTAATAGAGTTTTTAATGGTATCGGTAATATGAGGTATAACCTGAACAGTCGCCCCCAAAAATTCCCCCGCACGTTCTTTACGAATGACCTCAGAATATATTTTACCTGTCGTAACATTATTAAGACCTGAGAGATCCACCCCTATAAATCTCTCATAGTGTCCAAGATCAAGATCAGTCTCTGCACCGTCCATAGTAACAAACACTTCGCCATGCTGGTAAGGGTTCATTGTGCCGGCATCAACATTGATATATGGGTCGAATTTCATAATACCAACATTTAGACCTCTAGCCTTCAGCAGTCTACCAATAGATGCAGCAACTATACCCTTACCGAGTGATGAGACAACTCCCCCTGTGATAAAAATGTACTTTGTGCTTTTCATCCCCCGCACTCTCCTTCCTTACATATGCTCTTTTTTCTCTATCCCCATAAGGTCATGTAAAAGCCCCATAACCTCAACAAACCTATCAATTAGTGCCATTCTAAATACTCTAGCACTATCGCTCTCCGCATCAAGTACCCTTTTTGATTGATAAAATGAGTGAAGCATACCTGCAAGGTCCTTGGCATAATTAACAATATAATGTGGAGACAAATTCTTCGCAGAAAGCATTAGCTGGTATCTGATATCCGCAAGGTTGATGAGTAGTAGCTTTTCTTCTTCTGAGGGTGTATACATTTCAAGTGCTTTTTTTACTTCATCTAATGTAGGTACAGTCACACTAGCTTCTTCAGCCTTACGTTTCAAAGACAGCGCCCTTGTATAGGAATATTGCACATAGTAAACAGGGTTGTCCATAGACTTTTTCACCGCAAGGTCAAGGTCAAAATCCATGCTATTGTCTGGTGAGTACATCAAGAAATAAAATCTGGCAGCATCAACACCTACGAGGTCTATTAGTTCAGAAAGCAGCGTAAATGTTCCCGCCCTCTTAGACATCTTAATAGGTTCTCCATCTTTAAGAAATCTCACAATCTGTATGACAATAACCTGCAAGAAATCATCGGGTAAACCTAATCCTTTCATTGCAGCTTTCATGCGCCCAATATGACCGTAATGGTCAGAACCCCATATATCGTAAACAATATCAAAACCGCGGCTGTGTTTCTCAAAATGATAGGCTACATCAACGGCAAAGTAGGTGTATTCCCCATTTTTCTTAATAAGAACCCTGTCTTTGTCGTCTCCAAATACTGTTGTTTTAAGCCACAGTGCCCCATCAGATTCATAGGTTAAACCTCTTTCTTTCAGGAGATTTATGGTTTTCTCAACCCAACCTTCTCTTCTAATATCCTTTTCAGAACGCCATACGTCAAACTCAACCTTATAAGTTTTTAGGACCTCTTTTTGATCTTGAAGCATAAGGGCAATACCAAATTCTGCGGCAGTATCCAATGCCTTACTCTGTGGCATATCGAGTATGTTAGGATGCCTTTCAAGAAGTTTCTCAGCAATATCCTTTAGATATTCTCCTTTATATCCTCCATCGATAGATTCTATATCAAAAGGTAACCCTTTTATTTCCTTGACCCTCTCCAATATGGATAGGGCAAATTTCTTTATCTGCTCACCACCATCGTTTATATAGAACTCGGCAGTCGTATCAAGACCAATATGCTTAAAAATATTGACAAGGGTACTACCAACTGCAGCACCTCTACCATGGGCAACATGAAGTGGTCCCGTCGGATTGGCACTAACATACTCTACCTGTATTCTTTTCTTATACTGGGGTGTAAACTGTGCTATCTCCTCATATTTGCCTTTTGATAATCCATAAAGGTGCTGTAAAAGGAAAAACGGAGAGAGATATATATTGAGAAATCCACCTTTGTGCTCTATTCTTTCAGCCCAAGATCTACTTGAAAGTGCTTCTGCCAATTCTTTGGTGATTTCATCAGGTCTTTTCTTCAATTTACGAGCCATCATAAAACCAACAGGAGAAGAGAGTTCTCCTTTCCCTTTTTCGGTAGAGGTATTTCTTATCTCAGGAATATCCTCTACTCCTAATATATTTGCCATTTCCTTTCCAATAATAAAACGCATAGCTATCCCCCCACTCTACTTGGAATAATTATAAAACAATTGGAGCCGGCGAGAGGATTCGAACCTCCGACCTGCTGATTACGAATCAGCTGCTCTGCCACTGAGCTACGCCGGCTCCTAATAAAAATAATGGTGGGCGGTGCAGGATTCGAACCTGCGACCTCTTGTGTGTGAGACAAGCGCTCTCCCACTGAGCTAACCGCCCATCCAAAAAGATTGGCGGAGAGGGAGGGATTCGAACCCTCGACACGGCCTTTCAACCGTGTATCCGCTTAGCAGGCGGACGCCTTCGGCCACTCGGCCACCTCTCCGCTATATTGCATTTGTTATTTTACACTGTATAATTTACTTTGTCAATATTGTGTCGGAGGGGGTACTCTGTGGATATAAAAACACGTATTTGTCTACCACTACTGTGGAAACTAGAGAAATATATGAAAAAGCCATATCATCCATTTAACGAAAAAGGTGATATATGGGAAAATCTTTATCTTTGGCAATACAAGACAACAGAAAAGACACTAAAACACTTTAATGTGGAGTTTTCAGGTAAAGTTGTCATGGATATCGGATGTGGCACAGGTGGAAAATCGGCATATCTGGCACAGTTTGCAGATAAAGTTATAGGTATAGATATTAACCCCCACGCTATCAACAAAGGGAAACAACTTGTTAAAAAACATAATGCTGATGTAGCTGATAGGGTTATATTGAGGGTTGACAATGCATACAACATGGACCAGCCAGATAGTTCCGTTGATATTATTTTTATGGATGATGTATGGGAACACATAGAAAAACCATCAAAAGCCTTAAGAGAAGCTATTCGGGTTGTCAAACCAGGTGGATATATTCTCATTGCTTTCCCTCCACTAAATCATCCATGGGCTGCCCATGTTAATGATCTTATTTCTATTCCATGGATACACTATTGTTTGTGGGAAAAATACATTGTTAGATGGTATATACACGAAGCGTTAAGAATAGAAAACGGTATAGAAAGATTAAAGTTTAAGGGAATCAAACCAACAGATAAACGAATAACATATATCAATCATATGACGCTAGAACGTACATTGGCTATTCTGTACAAGTACAGAAGCAACATAGATATTTATGATTTCTCCTATGATTTATTGAAGATACCACTTGCTAAGTTTTTTAGCAAACTTGAGCGCATAGGGCTTTTCTTTTTCTCTAAATATTATTTCACTCTGAGAAAGAGGGAAAGATGATGAGGCTTTGCATTGGACGTATACCTGTAGACATATTAGATAACAATGAACAGGCTAAAAAGCGTATTATCGAACTCGCGAATCGAACTAATACCCCATCATTTGTGGTTACATTGAATCCAGAGATAGCGTACCGTGCAGAAATAGACAGACGTATAAGATACATTGTTAGGCATTCTTCCCTCAACATCATTGATGGTATTGGTATAGCAAAGATTATCAAATGGAAAACGGGAATAACTCCCACAAGAATTACTGGAGTAGATACTATATGGCAAGTTCTTATGAATGTCGATGATGATATTCCCGTATTCTTATATGGTGCCAAACCCGATGTTTTGAATACAGTCGTGGAAAAGCTTGTATCATCTAATCCTAACATAAACATTGTAGGTATATCTCATGGATATAGACCTTGGGACAGGGTTGCAGAAGAGATTATAAAAGCTCGCCCTCGTTTGCTACTGGTAGCATTGGGAGCTGGAAGGCAAGAAACTTTTATGTATCATTATATTAGACCCCTAACAATTCCTATTCTCAGCATAGGCGTTGGTGGCAGTTTTGATGTATGGAGCGGAAAAGTAGAAAGAGCTCCTAAGCAGGTACAGGATTTGGGACTCGAGTGGTTATGGCGTAATATTAAGCAACCTTCTCGGATAGGCAGACTTATGTACAGCATGATGTATATGATTACAGCTTTAAAAAAAGAGGTGCGTGAGTGTGAGAAGTAAATACATATGTGGTATAAGGGTTGATGAGATCGATAGAAAATCTGCTCTAAAATTTGCTAAACAGCTACTTTTAAACGATACATACAACTTTAAATGGATAACATCTATAAATCCGGAAAAGTGTGGCAGAGCTATGGAAAATGAGGCACTAAGAAATACCATCAACGGCTCTATAATGACTATCCCAGATGGTATTGGTATTGTCTGGGCTGGCCGTATGAACGGACTTTTATTAAAACATCGCATACCGGGTATAGACTTCGCATGGAATATGATCCGGCTAGTACATAAATACAACCTCAAACTTTATCTATACGGTGCTAAACCTGAAAGCAACCAAGGTGCTGTAGCACGTATAGAGGCAACAATGCCTGGCATTAATATCGTAGGTGCTATAGACGGCTATAGAGAGTGGAACGAAGTAGCAGCGGATATAGCAGATAAAAAGCCTGATCTCCTCCTCATAGCTATGGGAGGAGGTAAACAGGAAGAGTTTATCTGGAAATACAAAGACATATTACCTGTTAAAGTTGCCATGGGTGTGGGCGGTAGCTTTGATGTGTGGGCTGGTAAGGTAGAAAGGGCACCTCGTCTATGGCAGGCGATAGGAATGGAATGGTTCTATAGAATAGCCAAGGAGCCATTCAGAATACCAAGGCTCAAATACGGCTTGAGATTCATGATGTGTAGCATGTATCAGATGCTGTATAATATGTAAGAAATTATTATGTGGAGGTGACTATTATGCATATTAAAAAGACTGTGCTAAAGGTAAAGATAGAGAATGATCTTGACAAAGCTTATCACATGGCATGTCAGACTGCTTGTAAAACCTCTGCCACTGTGAGCAACATTTCCTATGACGAGGAGTAATAATAGACTATACGCCTTCTCACGTTTAGGAAAATACTTTGTTATCGATACCTACACGGGCTCGTCGTTTGAAGTAGACGAGCCCGTGTATCGTTATATACACGACTCCATCCCATCAAATGAAGGTAGAGAGGGCGTAGAAGAAATATATAGCGTTCTTGATAATCCACCTAGCAGAGAAGAAATTCTTGCTATTGTAGAAAATTTAGAAAAACGTACTCACAGGGCACTATGTCTTAATGTAACTCATACATGCAATCTGGCATGCCGATATTGCTTCGCCGCTCAGGGAACATATGGCGGACCTAGAAACATTATGTCAGAAGACGTTGCCAAAGCTGCAATAGATTGGCTCGTGGTAACCGATGCTAAAACTGTTGATATAGATATCTTCGGCGGAGAGCCACTCCTTGCGTGGGATTTAGTGCTATTTATACTCGAGTATGGTACAAAGAAGGCTGAAGAAGAAGGCAAACGCATACGCTTTTCGCTAACCACAAACGGTGTACTCCTTACCAAGGATAAACTTGATGTCCTCAATGAATACGATGTCAATCTAACTCTTAGCATAGACGGAGATAAGTGGCACAACGACATGTTTAGGATCACCCCAGATCGAAAAGGAACATTTGACACCATCATTGAAAACTTTCTTGAAGTAGAACGCACAAGAAAAGGATATAACTATTATGTCAGAGGTACATACACAAAGTGGACTATAGACTTCGCATCAACAGTACAGTATCTAGCTGATTTAGGTTTTAAAGTAATCTCTATGGAGCCTGTCACAGGCAGTGGTATGCCATGGCATATAACAATGGATGACATACCTCGTATAGAAGAGGAATATGAGAAACTGGCACATATTTTCCTTGACTATGCCCGCAAAGGTAAACCGTTTATCTTTTATCATTTTGATCTTCACAGGGTAAATCCTCCATCACTGGTAAGACGATTCACCGCCTGCGGAGCAGGCCTTGAATATATGGCTGTTGCCCCCGATGGTACTATTTATCCTTGTCATCAGTTTGATGGAGTTAAGGAATTTGCTATGGGCAATGTTAAAAATCTGAAACCATATGAAGAACCCAGGCAAAATATACGAAAGATATTTGTTCATGCCAATGCCTTAAGAAAATCTCCATGCACAACCTGTCCTTTTAGAACACTGTGTGGTGGAGGATGTCATGCTGTAGGTTACTTTACCACTGGAGATGTTATGAAACCAGACCCGGTACAATGCGAAATTATAAAGCTCAGACTCCAATATGCTATAGCCGTTAATGCATTTGATGAATACCCTACTTCCGTTTAAATAGTTTTTCAAGGAGAGGAGTATCCAGCACGATAACAGCCGGCCTTCCATGAGGGTCATATCTATATTCTGGATACTCCTCTCCTATTTTTACAAGTGTTTGCAAAAATTGCTGTGAAGGTTTATCTCCTGCCTTGATAGACAATTTACAAGCAACATCAGCTATCTTATCTTTACTAAGAGTACTTGTGTCTATATCTGCTATCAATTGACCCATAAGTTCTCTATTCCATATACGAAGAGATAGCACAGAAGGCACAGCTCTAACAGCAACGGTATTTTCTGATAAAACAGTAGATTCGAACCCCAACATAGATAATTTTTCTACAACTTCTTCAGGATTTCTTACTTCATAGTGCCACGGTATAGTAAGGGATTGGATGTACTTATCTTTATGTTCCCACAATATAGAGAACAGTATACCTTCCATAAGAGCATGTTGATCGGCTATCTTAATCTGACCTTTGTACCGATAAACCACAAAGGTATTATCGATAACATCTATAATCTGTGGAATTTCTTGATAATCACCTTTCTCTACCTGCTTTTGTTCCTCAGATGGAGAGAACATCTTTATAACAGAAGAGATTCTACTTGGTGATGTCTTTTTGCCATCGATGGCAGTATTATCATTTGAAATGTTACCAGTAGGGTTTTTCACGCCATCTTTTGTCTGATAAGAAATATCATTGAAAGATACAGATACTGTTCTTTCTTCTCTCAGCATAGACAGAAGTAGATGCTTAACAAGTGTCTTATCTTTAATATCCACTTCAAGTTTGGCAGGATGAATATTAGGATCAATAACATGAGGAGGAAGCCATAACCATAGCACAACAGATGGCGGAATCTCTGCCCCAAATCGATCTCTAATAATAGCCTTGACAAGGGCGTATATACTTCCGGAAACTACCGGTCTGCCATTGATACTAATAAATGTAAATGGCTGATAATTCATACTATCAAAAAACAACCACATATTACCGGAGATGTTTGCATCGTTTTCTGCAGAGAGTATATTAACATCTTCAGGTTTTCTCTTAGTATAGGCATAGTAAAAATCTTTGGGCTCTTTACCAAGTATCTTTATCTTGGGCTTACCATCTACATATAATGAAAATGTTTTCTCTGGATAGGCAAAGACATATCTAAACAAGACATCGACAATCTTTCGCGTTTCGTAACCTATAGATTTTAGAAACTTTCTTCTAGCTGGAAGCCGCTGGAACAGGTCAAATACCTCAATAGTAGTACCGTCTGTCCTAGATACCATGGAGATGTCTTTAAGTTTGCCATCTTCTACCACCGCTCTACTGCCAACATCTTCATCTGCATGTTTTGTTGTTAGCACAACACGACGAGCAGCATATGCAATAGCATGTAAAGCCTCTCCTCTAAATCCCAGCGTGATGATAGAGTGTAAATCCTCAGGTTCATAAATCTTACTTGTTGTATGCTTTTCGAATATCAGTGGCACATCATCTCTGAGAATACCACTACCATCATCTACAACTTTTATATACTCTTTACCACCAGATTTGATGTATACCTGTATGTCTGTAGCACCAGCATCAATAGCATTTTCAATCAGCTCCTTTACAGCAGAAGCTGGTCGCTCTATAACCTCCCCTGCTGCTATCTGCTTAATAATATCCGGTGAGAGCTTGCGAACACTACCCATCACTTTCATCTCCAAACAAAGGAAGAGGTTTTATCTGAACAACTTTCCGCTTTGGTACTTTGTTCTCAGTTTCAGATGTTTCTGTTCTTTCAAGCAGCTTGTTAAAGACTTTTTCGGCATTACGTATGACATGCTCGGGAATACCGGCTAGTCGTGCAACTTCAAGACCATAAGAATTATCGCTAACACCAGAAACAACCTTATGTAAAAACACCACTTCTCCATCTCGTTCAATAACATCTACCTTAAGAAGTTGTATTCTCTCATTATCTCTCGCAAAGTCGGCAAGCTCCAGATAGTGGGTGGACATAATTGTAAAAGGGGTATTCTCTCCACGACTTATCAATTCTTCGATGGTAGCCCATGCAACAGAAATACCATCATATGTTGATGTGCCCCTACCTATTTCGTCAAGAAGCACAAGGGAACTGCCATCTGCCTCTTTCAGTATCTTGGCAACCTCACTCATCTCAACCATAAATGTGGATTTGCCAAATGCTATATCATCTGTGGCACCAACTCTGGCAAACATCTTAGTAATAATGGGAATGGAAGCATCTTTAGCTGGAACAAATGACCCCATATGAGCAAGTAGAACAATAATACCTACTTGCCTAAGATATGTAGATTTTCCAGCCATGTTGGGTCCTGTCAATAGAGCAAGAGGGCGAGTTTTTGTCAGATAGGTATCATTGGGAATAAAGTTTTCTCTTCCAATAAAATACTCTACCACAGGATGTCTACCATCTCTGATAAGGATATGGTCTTTATTGCCCAATCGTGGGCGCACCCAACCACCATGTAGAGCCACCAATGCAAGAGACACTGTAACATCAAGGGAAGCAATTTCCTCGGCTATTGTGTCAATATCATGGGACATCTCCTTTAATTTCTCTAAGAATTCACTGTATATCTGCTTCTGCCTTTCTTCAAGTCGTTGCCATACTTCTTTAATTTTCGTTTCAAATTGTGCTAGCTTTTCATTGGTAAATCGCTCATAATTGACAAGTGTTTGCTTGCGAATAAAGCCTTCTATTTTCATTTTCTTTGCCTGAGCCCTTGGCACTTCTATATAATAACCGAAGGCATCGTTATATTTAATACGAAGTTTATGTATACCTGTCTCATCACGAAGTCGAGACTCATATGCCACAAGCCATTTATTAGCCTCTTTGATAAAGTCTCTTAATTTGTCTACCTCTTCATCAACCCCATCAGCTATAATAAAGCCACCCTTGACATCCTCCGAAGGCTCATCGGGAAGATACCGAGCTATAAACTCCAGTACGGTCTGCGCTTTTTCCATAGACCATTCTCCAACCAATGGGCTATTTTCAAGAAGAGAATTAATATCTACAACTTTTTCCAAAGAAACACGGAGAACTTGCAAATCAGAAAGCTTAATACTACCTGTTGATAGCTTCTTAGAGATACGCTTGAGGTCTTTTATACCCTTAAGATTACTATGTATGTTTTCCAACAAAATAGGTTCGTTGATAAATTTCTCAATTCTATCCAAAGACTTATTAATCTTTTCTAAATTAGTGTATGGTCTTAATATTCGATGGAAAAGGCTTCTCCTGCCCATTGGCGTCTGGGTCTTATCGAGCACCTCAAGAAGGGTACCACTTCTTCCGCCATCACGGGAATTAATAACCAACTCCAATGCCTTTATAGCAGAAGAATCCACCATCATGTAATCTATATCTTCTTTATTTTCAAATACGATTTCTTCCTTTTCTGTTCTATTAACATACGCAATATAGCTGCGTGCTCTTTCAAGAGCATTATCACCTTCGTCCCATCTTGTAACAGTTGCCTTCAGATGATTTGCCAATGCACTAACAAGCGGAAGTCCCACTTCCTTAGATGATATAAGAATTTCCTTGGGCTGATAAGGCATTATATAACCTACAATATCTTGTAATGGAATAGAAACCGGTAAAACGAAACTAATAAAATCCAGTGTGGTTGCATCAATGAGGTAATATGCTATATCATTACCTCTATCCTCTATAGAAAGAAGCCATGTATGCTCTATTTGCTCATCGTCGGCATATGTACCTGGTGTGTAAATCTTCACAATATCCCTTTGGACAAGCCCCTTTGCCTTTTTAGGGTCCTCTACCTGTTCACATATAGCTACCTTGTAACCTCTATCTATAAGGGTTTTGAGCCTGCTATCCAATGCATGATGGGGTATACCAGCCATGGGTACCCTATTACCTTTACCAAACTCTCTACTTGTCAATACAATCCCCAAAGCATCAGATACCTTATATGCATCCTCAAAGAAAAACTCATAGAAATCACCCAACCTAAATGCCAGAAGAATATCATCTCCAACCATATTCTTTAGTTTCCAATACTGTCTTGCCATAGGTGTACTCATGACTATACCTCCTCTATAACAACCATTGCAACGGCAACCCCTCCATCATGAGCAATTGATACATGCACCTTCCAACTGTCCTTAACAAGGTCACCATAGATATATGGCTTACCATATTTATCATATCCTATACATATCTTAGATAATGGTGTCTTATCCATCCCCATACCAACAGCTTTAATAAAGGCTTCCTTAGCTGCAAATAGACCTGCCACTTTCGTAGGTGTAATAGATATGGCAGAAAATTCGCAAGGAAAATATTTTTTCACAAATGTATCAGCCCGTTTTTGCAGTATCTCTTCTATACGAGAAATATCAACAACATCTATCCCTATACCTATTATCATAATTTATCACCTTACATATGCTATCATAGATAAGGTATTCTAAACAAAGAGTGCTTACTTTTTGTTGTATAATGGATTTCAGTCTATGCGACATACATTATGAAAGGAGGGTGAAAGATGAGGAAGGAAAGAACTATTTATTTTATTCTCAGAACGCTGCTTCAAGGTAAGACCAGTTATTGGAACCTCATCAGGGAAAACGACACTGTTCTTCCAGAGTTTATTTCTACTCTGAAAGAACTCGTTGATGGCGGATATGTAGCCGCTGACGAGGAGGGACTCCTCTATCTGACAGAAAAAGGTAAGGAATATGCAGAGAAACTTGGTATCAGAGCATATGTAGATCCTGTTTGTGATCACTGTAAAGGTAAAACTGTTGTTATTAAAGAAGAGTATAAACCACTATACGAGGAGTTTCTGAAAATTGCCAAAGATAGACCAAAGGCTATTACCGCTTTTGACCAAGGTTATGTTACACCAGAAGATACTATAAGAAGAGTACTCCTTATGCACCGCTTTGGTGATGTAGAAAATAAGAGAATTCTTATACTAGGTGATGATGACCTAACATCTATCGCTCTTGCTCTTACAGGACTTCCTAAAGAGATTCTTGTGCTTGAGATAGATGAAAGACTTATTAACTTCATTAATAAAGTTGCGGAGGAAAGAGGTTGGACCAATGTTAAGGCTATGACATACGATGCCAGGTATCCATTCTCCGATGATATCCAACGTCAGTATGACACATTTGTCACAGATCCTGTTGAAACAGTAAAAGGTATTAGCCTATTCCTATCTAGATGTATTCAGGGACTTAAAGGAGAAGGTTCTGCAGGATATTTTGGTCTTACACACATTGAGGCATCTCGTAAGAAGTGGCACCAGATTCAAAGAAACCTGCTTGATATGAATTTGGTTATCACAGATATTATCAGAAGATTTAGTGACTATGCCCTTGAAAACGAGGATATTGTCAAAGAAGACCTCAACTTCAGAGTATATACTGAGGCACCAGTTAAAGTTAACTTCCCTGATGCCTATTTCTATACATCTAACATGTACCGTGTTGAGCTTATAGGTGATCCCAAACCCATTTTTGACGGAAAAGTTGAGTGGGAAAGAGATCTATACCTTGACGATGAGGCATATGTTACAGCAGAAAAGGAAAGTCACGAGTAATAAAAGCAAATTGATAGAAAAAGGGAGCCTTGGAAGGCTCCCTTTTTTTAATTGGAGCAAATAGACCATTCTTATGCTATCAGAGAAAAAAACCAGCTATGTCACTTGAACTCCCAAAATTACATACTGCTACCAACATGGCTATTTTACAACCATACCAGAAACAGCATAGAAAAATATACTTTGCTTACAGAAAGGGAAGAGTATCCATCCCTAAAAGGAGATATTAGTATATCCACAATAAAAATTGAAAAAGGCGGGACACTTGCCCCGCCGATAACCATCCAAGATATTCAAGCTAATTTCTTATAGCTCTTCTATACCGTTGATAAGGAGAAACTCGTAAAGGGCCTCTTTACGAGCCTTCTCTTCAAGAGACAACTCCTCTTTCTCCTTAAGTTCTGCATAAGCCTTCTTAGCTTCTTCAACAATATCAACAAGAGGTTCATCACCCTGCTCCAACCTGTCTACCCAATCAGAATACATCTTGTGACGAATCTTAGCTGCTTGATACTCATCAGAACCCTCAGGATACTTTAACGTATCCTGCTTAGCCAGTGCTTTAAGTCTCTTCGTGGAAGCAATAACATCTTCTAAACTAAGCACTACGCACCCCTCCTTCTTTTTTTGCAAGAGTTTCTTTTATCTTCATAAGCCTTACAATATGGCTCCTTTCCATCTCATCGAGACGGAGTTCTATCATCTTGATGGCCTCTTCTGTTTGGGGAATAATCGTGTATTCCAAGGCATTAACCCTTCTTTTTGTCTTTTCCATTTCTTCAGCTAAAATGTGAAGTGCCTTCTCCACAACGGCTAATCTAATGATATCTTCTAAAAGTTTTACATACTCACTAAGAGCAAGGTCCATGTCACTCGATACAAATAGTGTTGGATACACGAGCTTAATCTCCTTAGTCGTTAATTTATAAGATGGGATAGGTATAGACAAGACATAGCGTACAGAAGCCTCAACGGTCTGTGAAACTTTACTCTCCGTACGCATTCTCTCTATAGCCCTATCAGAAGACGCTGCATCGGCCATAGCCATATACGTTTCAATGGTATCCATCTGCTTAGTAACATGGTCCTTCAAAGATTTGTATTCATCGATCAAGGTCATAAATTCCTTACGGAGACCTTCCAACTTATCTTTTAAAAGCTTGTGTCCCCTCTTGGCCATCTTCAAGCGCCTTTTCAGGCGCAGAAGTGTCATTCGATTTGGAGTCACATTTGTTAGTGCCATGGCTTACTCCTCCGCCTTCTTTGGCATATATTTTTCAATCATTTCAAGCTTAATACGCTTGAGCTCACTCCTTGGAAGCATGGAAAGGAGCCTCCAACCTATATCCAGGGTCTCCTCAATGGTTCTGTTTTCAAACTGTCCCTGTCTGATAAATTCCTCCTCGAACCTGTCGGCAAACTCCATGTACTTTCTATCCAGCTCACTGATAGATGATTCACCAAGAACAACTGCCAGCTCTCTGACTTCTTTACCCTTAGCATATGCAGCATACAGCTGGTTTGCTACACCAGAATGATCTTCTCTTGTCTTACCTTTACCAATACCCTTTTGCATCAAACGGGACAAAGATTGCAGAACATCTATTGGAGGATAAATCCCTCTTCTGTGAAGGTCACGGCTAAGGAATATCTGACCTTCGGTAATATAACCAGTAAGGTCAGGAACAGGGTGCGTTCTATCGTCTTCTGGCATGGTAAGAATTGGAATCTGGGTAACAGAACCCTTCTTACCTTTGATACGACCTGCACGTTCATATATAGTAGCAAGGTCTGTATACATGTAGCCTGGATAACCACGACGGCCGGGAACCTCTTTACGAGCAGCAGAAATTTCACGCAGAGCCTCACAATAGTTGGTCATATCTGTAAGAATAACAAGAACGTGCATACCAAGGTCAAATGCCAGATACTCAGCAGCGGTGAGAGCCACACGAGGTGTAGCTATACGTTCAATAGCTGGGTCATTAGCAAGGTTGAGGAATACAACTGTTCTATCAAGAGTTCCTCTCTTTCTAAAGTCTTCGAGGAAGAAGTTAGCCTCTTCAAAGGTAATACCCATTGCAGCAAAGACAACAGCGAAATCTTCACCGGTACCTCTAACCCTTGCCTGTCTGGCAATCTGGGCTGCCAGCTCTGGGTGAGGAAGACCAGAACCAGAGAATATTGGCAGTTTCTGACCACGAACAAGTGTGTTCATACCATCAATTGCAGAGACACCTGTCTGAATAAACTCATTAGGATAATCTCTCGCTGTTGGGTTGATAGGACTACCGGTAATATCCAGTTCTTTTTCTGGAACAGGAGCAGGGCTGCCATCTATTGGTCTACCAATACCATCAAATACACGACCTAGAATTTCAGGAGACACACCAAATGTTAGACCTTTTCCCAAAAATCTGACTTTTGTATCTGTAAGGTTGATACCATGGGTACCCTCAAACACCTGTACAACAGCATAGCCTTCCGAAGTTTCCAAAACCTGACCGTATCTTGTATGACCACCAACTTCTATCTCAACAAGCTCACCATAGGCGGCATCAGAAACACCTTGCACAACCACTAGTGGACCAGATATCTCCGATATGGTGGTGTATTCCCTAATCATACCTGCTCACCACCTTTCTTCATCAATGTCTCAAAGGCTGCATCTATCTCATCGTGAATAGCCTTAATTTCATCTAACCTATCTGGTGGGATAAATCTCATACGAGAAATCTTTTCTCGTATAGGCAGGGCAATAATGTCTTTAACATCTACACCTGCCTCTAGGGCCTCAAGGGCCTTGTGATGGAAATGCAGAACATTACGAAGCATGTGATATTGTTTCTCCAGTGGACAGTATGTATCTATATCATCAAATGCGTCCTGCTGCAGGAAGTCTTCTCTCAGAGATCTTGCAGTTTCCAAAAGAAGCTGGTCATGAGGAGATAAAGCGTCATAACCAACAAGACGTACCAATTCCTGAAGTTCTGACTCCTGTTGAAGAATCCTCATTGCTTCATGTCTATTATCCACCCAGTCAAGAGCAACATGTTCTTTGGCCCACTCACCTACTCTGTCAACATATAGAGAATAACTTCTTAACCAGTGAATGGCTGGAAAGTGACGGGCAAATGCCAGTTGTTGGTCAAGAGACCAGAACACACGAACCTCACGTAGAGTTGCCTGAACAACTGGGTCAGAAAGGTCACCACCAGGTGGAGAAACAGCACCTATGACAGATACGGAGCCAGTTCTTTCAGGGCTACCTAATGCCTCAATCATACCTGCTCTCTCGTAAAATGAGGAAATTCTGGAAGCTAGATAAGCTGGATAACCTTCCTCACCAGGCATCTCTTCAAGACGACCAGAAATTTCACGCATAGCCTCAGCCCATCTAGAAGTAGAATCAGCCATCAAGGCTACATTGTAACCCATGTCTCTGAAATACTCTGCTATAGCAATACCCGTAAAGACTGATGCCTCACGAGCTGCAACAGGCATGTTAGATGTATTAGCAATTAATACTGTTCTATCCATAAGAGGACCGCCTGTTCTTGGGTCTTTTAGCTCAGGAAACTCAATAAGAACATCTGTCATCTCATTACCACGCTCACCACAACCGATATACACAACAACATCGGCATCGGACCAACGGGCAAGCTGATGCTGAATAACTGTCTTACCACTACCAAATGGACCAGGAACAGCTGCCGTACCACCTTTAACAATGGGGAAGAATGTATCAATTGTTCTCTGTCCGGTTATCATAGGCTCAGAAGCAGCAATTTTCTTGCGATATGGTCTTCCCATACGGACAGGCCATTTCTGATACATCTTAATCTCTTTTTTCTCTTTGCCAGTATCAATAACAGCTACAACCTCTTCTATGGTAAAGTCGCCACTTTTAATATCAACGACTTTACCACGAATGCCCGGGGGAACCATGATTTTGTGTATAACAGTAGATGTTTCAGGCACTTCACCAAGTATATCACCTTCGGATACCTCATCGCCTATTTTTACCTTGGGTTCAAAATGCCATTTGGCATTTCTATCAAGGGAAGGTGCCTCAACACCTCTAACAAGGAAAGATCCTCCCATTTTCCAGAGAACTTCAAGAGGTCTCTGGATACCATCGTAAATATTCTTAACAAGACCTGGACCTAGCTCAACACTGAGAAGCTCACCAGTACCAACAACTTCTTCACCAGGTCTAACGCCACCGGTTTCTTCGTAAACCTGTATATAAGCCCTGTCTCCCTCAATACGTATAACCTCACCAAATAGGCCAAGAGAACCAACTCGTACAACCTCAAACATCTTAACACCTTGCATCTCTTTGGCCACGACGAGGGGACCGGCCACTCGTGCTACTTTTCCTCGTACAACTTGTGCCATATGCTATCCACCCCTTCCCTATTCAAAGATCCTTATACCAAGGGCACGTTCTATCTTCTTTTCAAGAACCTTAGATGCCTTCTCCTCGTCTTTACCGAGAATAACCACAGAAAACTCTGGTCTACTGACATTATCTAAGAGTTCTTGGTACCGAGTATATACATCTTCAGATACGATCAATATGGCATACTCCTTATTAGAGATAATATCCTTTATCTTTTGAGTAATATCTTCATTCTCATCAAACCACTCTACCCCTATAAGGGCAAGAGCTCTAATATGTGGTAAGTTGCCTATAGCTGCTATTTTATACATAGACCTCACGCACCCTCTTTACAATTTCTTCCCTTGACAAATGTCCCCATATTCCTGTTGCAACAATTCGAACGTTCCTATATGCTATATCCAAAGCCCTGTAATAAAATACTATTTCGTATAAAGGATTGCTTGTCATTGAAAGACCACTAAGTTTTAGCAACAGATACTCATCAACAAGCACCTCTAAATCCAAAATAGGCATATCACCTAAGTCCGATGCAAGTCCCAAAATAGAAGCCACTTGTTTGGGATCAGCTTCTCCTCTTTCCAGAAGAACAGAAATCTTATCTCCCATATACATCGGGGCGAACAAGTGTCTCATTGTAGTAAGATCCCATCCATAAGCGTGGGCACGCTTATAGAGAAACAGAAGCAAATATCTATACCACTCATCATATTCTGCTTCCAAATACCTATCATCAAATGAACGAACTGTCGCCCATAGCTTGTCCGTAGCATCAATCATATCCTCAAGGGTTAATGTTTCTTTATCTTTGACAAACCAATCAGGAAATAAAGCCAAAGCAATAGGTCTTTCATCATCTACAACAGTAAAGTAGTCTGTTACTTCTTCTTCTATATGCTGTTTAGCAAGGATAACAATATCACTTAGTGAAACATTACCTTCAATAGCTGAAAATCCTTTTATCCCATTAAGCATGGAAACAAATTCTGACCATGAAGTAGCATCAGCCATACGAACAACCTGGGACTTTGTTGGAATTTCACCTAAACGGGCTGCAATCGTCCCTCCAAGAAGCCTCTCGTAGTGCTTCCACACGATCATGATACTACCCCCTTCAGAACAGCATCTCTGATCGCAGCCAAATTACTTCGAACAAGGTCTTCTACTATAACCGATGGTGATACATCTATCTTGGCATTACCAGTATCAACAAGCACAATCATGTTTTCATCTTTGATAGTTACAAACTTTACCTCTTGACCAAACTCTCTTTGAAGTTCCTTAACAACAGACATGGGTAATTTATCGGAAACAATAACAGATTTTACTTCTTTTGATCCTATAAGCTGGGATACATAAGAAGCATACAAATCAGCAGCATCCCCGGTAAGCACTTTTAGCATTTCATTCTTTATATCATCTATGACACGGGTAAAGACCTCATTTATAAACTTTCTCTTCTCCACAGCAAAGATACTTTCTATAACAGCCTTTTCTTCTTTAAGTTTTGCCTCAAGATGTTTAATTGTTTGCTGCCACTCGAAATCAATATCAGCTACAATATCTCTGATTACCTTCAATGTTTCAGCTACAACCTCTTCGATAGCTCTATCCAGTTCTACAGACAGCTCTTTATATATATTGTCAACAAACTGCCTGTTTACAATATGTTTTTCTTCTTTATCTTCAGTAGTTGATTCCTGAAGGTCTTGAACAATGTCATACCACAACTCTTTGGCATACTCCGTTGCTTCTTCTCTTATTATGGCAGGAAGCGTATTCTCAACTGCACTTTTGATACCATCAATATCAAGTCCATCATTGGTATACGCACCGAGAGCCTCAAGCCATCTGGTCTTTACCCTTTCTTGTAAGCCAGCCACACTCCCCACCTCTATATCTTAACCTGGTTAAGCATGATGATTGTGGCAAGCAGACCAACAAGGGCATATGTCTCAACGATAGCAGGAATGATAATAGCACGACCAGCAAGCTCCTGTCTGCGGGCTACCATCTGAAGAGCAGCGGCAGAAGCCTTACCCTGCCAAACACCAGACATTAGCTCGGCAACCATAACAGGGATAAAGGCTGCAAAAATAGCCAATCCTGTAGCAAGATCCATTTTGTCTATATTATTGGCTATTTTGGCAATACCAAGGAACATAGCGACAAAACCATAGAAACCCTGTGTACCAGGAAGAGCCTGCATGATTAGTGCAAGAGCACCAAGTTCTGGTTTTTCTCTTTGAACTCCTGCTGCTGCCTCACCAGCGATACCAACACCAATTGCAGAACCAACAGAAGCTAAACCTGCACCAATACCTGCACCTACTAAAGCAATTGCTGCACCCCAAGATACGATCATTTAGCATCAACCTCCTTCACAAATTTGTGATATTTCCCATCAAGTGTTATAGGTTTAAACTCACGCCCCGTCCCTTCGAAGAATCGGCCATACATCTCAAGGAATATAAGACGGGATGAGTGTACAAACGAACCAAGAAGCCCCAATGCCAAGTTAAGGGCATGGGCAAGAATAAGTAATATGATACCTATGACTATCTTAAACATAGGAGCAAGCATGGTATTAAGCACATGGGCAACAATACCAGTAGAAAGGTTTAGAGCAAGCAAACGAGAATAAGACAAAGTATCGGCCAAGAAACTAGCCACACCATACCCACCAGCGATACCATACAGTGAAATCAGACCGAAGGCAATTCTACCAATAGGATTTTTAATATGCCTACCTTGTGTCAGCACAATTAATAGGGCTGAGCCCATAGCAATATATTTAGCGTACATTAGTGTTGTGGCACTAACTCCTACACCAATAATAGGAAGCACAAGTACTACAAGGGATAGTAAGAATACCTGCCACGCAAACACATCAAATACGGCTGTTTGCCAATCACCTTGCTTAAATGACCACCATGCCTTAATACTCATAGCATACATCTGCATCACAATACCTATAATCAAAACCGTGCCAAGTCCCAAATTGGTATTGTGGACAACATCAAAGAAACTGAAGAACCCAAATACTTTTCCATTGTATACAAAAGGATTTTCTCCAAACCAAGTCCATGTAACTATACCGAATATAAGAGACGTTAAACCCAAATAGAAAATAAATAGAAGTGTATTCTTTGTGCCTTCTTCGGCTTTTTTATAGCGAATTAAGAAATAAAGTGCTGTAAGCATTAACAATGCACCATATCCCGCATCGCCAAGTGCTATACCAAAGAAGATAAAGAATGCAGGAGCTGTAAACTTCGTAGGATCAAAGAATCTATAATGAGGAACACCATATAGCTTGGTAACAATTTCAAATGGTCTCAGCCACCATGGATTTTCTATCTTAACAGGTGGATCTTCTTCCTCACTCGGATCACTCATCAGCACTCTAACAGGATAGTTATGTTCAAGATTATATTTAACCCTATCTGCTTTATCTTTATCTATCCAGCCCCAAAGGTAAACAAACTTTTTTCCCTTAAGAACATTATCAGAAACAACTTGCCACTTTTCTTTTTCAACTTCTAAGTAGTCAACCAAAACTTTATATGTATCTTGCTGATCATTTAGCCATCTGAGAACCTCTTCTATCTGTTTCCGCCTTTTATCCTCTAATTCAGCCCGTCTTGTCTCAAGCTCTTTAATATACTCTGCAGGTTCGATATCTACTGCTGGCAGAGATACAGCATATTCCTTCCATCTTTCAACAACTTGGGCAGCCTTATCAGAATAATACACGATAAGTACATACCATTGCTTTCCCGTCTTCTTAGCCCACATCCAATAGTAACCATCAATGGTCTTTAAATCTTCCCATAATGGAGCAACATATCTTTCTGAAATTTCAATGGGTAAATATCTCAAATGCTTGAGATTATGAAGAACAGACAGCTGAATAGTTATAAACTGCCAAGGTTTTAACATCTCTATTTGATAAGAAATATGTTCTATTTCTTTATCAATATGATGGATATCATCAAGCATCTTTTGGAGCTCGTTAAACAACATCTCACCCTTAGTTTCCCATAGAGATCTTGCCTCATCTATGCTCATGACCTTACGAGGTTCAAACATGCTCTTTTTAAACGGAGTATCACCATGCAGGGAAACAAACTCTTCAGCGTTTCTCCATATAGAGAGATATGTACTAATCTTCTGGAGAGTTTGCCTGACAGTCTCTTTGATATTACCACCTGTTTCTTGTAATTCCTCTATATGTTCCACATGGAAATCTCTAATACTGGCAATATATTCTAAAATCTCTGGAACTTTATTCCCCCACGCATATATTTCAAGCTTCTTTAGCGGTTTAACAGCCATGATCAGATCCCCCCGTGAAGCCTATGAATGAGATCTGTGATAATAGAAGTTTTCTTCTCCTGATATGTCTCCCATATTTTCTTTTCCAGATTCTTCAACTCAGCATTCGTCTTTTCAGATACTTGTTTATGATAAGCATCTATTTCCTGTTGAATCTTTGCTTCTTCGGATTTTCTATAATTTTCTATAGCCTCCTCAAGAACCTGTTTGGTTTCTTTAGAAAGTAACTGAGGTGTTGTTTTCAAATTTGTCTCTACACTCTTCCACTGTTCTACAGCCTTATCCAACATTTCTATCTGCCTCATCAGTTCTGCCACCGTTATCTACCCCCTTATTTAATAACTTTTATATAGTTCAGTTCGGGATCAATCGGGCCCTGAACCTCTGCACCTTGGGTAATTCTCTCTTTTATAAACTCATATATTTCACGATCTATCCGCTCACCAGGTGCCACAATAGGTATACCTGGTGGGTATAAGCTAACAACTTCCGCGCAAACACGACCAATCACATTTTCATCAAAGGCAACCATCTCAGACTTTGCAAAGAATGCCTCTCTAGGTGTTAAAACAACTTCTGGTATATGCGGAAGAATATGATAATCAACCCCCCTTGTTTCCTCACCTTTATAATACTTCTTACTCATATCCTTAATGGCATCTACAAGCACCTTAGCATCATCCATATAGTGACCCACGGTAATAAAAGCCAAAACATTGTGTGGATCTGACAGTTCCACTTCAATGTTATATTCATGATTAAGAATCTTCTCCGCTATATATCCATACATCCTACCTTTATTATATTCCCATTTACCCTCAAAACTAATTACTATCTTAGTTTCATCATAAACAGAAACAAAAGGATCCGTTTCCTCGACTTCCTTACCTATAACGAATATTCCTGGAATTTCATTTAATGTTTTACGAAGATAACGAGCAACATCAAGCACTCTGTCATAGATTATCTTACCTTCCGTTGCCAACTGCATTCTCGCAACATCAAGAGAAGACAGCAAAACATAGTTAGGAGATGTAGACTGAAGCACCTGCAAAGCCATTTTCAACCGAGCCAAATCGATGAAACCATTATCGTTATAATGAATCCAAGAAGTCTGAGTCATGGATGCAAGTGTCTTATGGGCACTTTGAACAACAAGATCTGCCCCTTGCCTGACAGCCGTCTCCGGAAGCTCTGGATGCATCCCATAGTGAGCACCATGAGCCTCATCAACAAGAAGAGGCATATTGTATTTATGAGCAATATCAGCATAGAGCTTAACATTACCAGTCATACCATAGTAGTTGGGCGTAGTAATAAACACAGCCTTGGCATCTGTATTGTTCTTTATAGTTTCTTCCAGTTTTCCCGGATCAAGATTTGTCGTAACACCTATGCGACTATTAACCTCAACAGGCACATAGACAGGGACAGCACCAGAAACAATAAGCCCACCTAATGCAGATCTATGAGAATTGCGTCCGAGAATAATCTTTTCACCGTCACCAACAGTAGAAAAAATCATTGCATGGTTACCGCCAGTACTTCCATTGATAAGGAAAAAAGATTCGGTACTACCATACAAGTCTGATAATAAATCCTGGGCTTCTTTCAGAATACCAGTAGCCTTATGAAGATAGTCTACACCCTCAACCTCTGTCAAATCAAGAAGAAAAACATTTTCACCAAGAAAATCTTTTAGAAGAGGATGCACACCTTTACCTCTATTATGACCAGGCATATGAAATGCCGTACGACCCTGATTAATATACTTTAATAGGCCTTCAAAATAAGGTGCTCTTCTCTGGTCCAATCATCTTCCCTCCTATAGTTTAGTTTTATAATTTTTCCTATATAAAAATGGTCGGGGCGGGCGGGCTCGAACCGCCGACCCCCTGGTCCCGAACCAGGTGCGCTACCTTACTGCGCTACGCCCCGACCGTTGCCTTAACCCATCACATATGCGTTTGCTATTATATCACAAACATCTATCTTAACTTATACTATCTCAATAGTATGCTCAGGTGCTGGACCTGTGGAAATATATCTAACTCTAACCTCTAAATGGTCTTCTATAAACTCGACATATCGTCTTGCCTGAATTGGCAACTTTCTCCACTCAGTAACACCAAATATATCTTCTTCCCAACCTTCAAGTTCCTCATACACAGGTATTATATTCAAATCAAGCACATTTTCAGGCCAAAAATCGTACTTCTCACCGTCTATTTCGTAAGCCACCGCTGCTCTAATTTTTTCCAACCCAGAAAGAACATCGAGCTTTGTAATAGCCAGTTCATTGATACCATTCATAAACACAGCAAAACGTGTCTGCACCAAATCAAGCCAACCACATCTACGAGGTCTACCCGTCGTAGCACCATACTCATGCCCCTTTTCTCTGATAAACTCCCCTATATCGTCTGTTAATTCTGTAGGAAAGATACCTTCACCAACACGGGTAGCATATGCCTTGACTACTCCTATTCGTCTATCAATAAGATACGGGGGGAATCCACTATCAACAATGCCAGCAAGACCTGGGTGTGACGATGTCACATAAGGGTAGGTGCCCATATCTATATCAAGCATGTACCCCTGTGCCCCCTCAAACAAGATTTTCTTCTCACGATTTTTCCATAGTAGCATCTCTACATCCGCAACCATTGGAGCAACAAATTGGGCAAGGAATTTCAACTCTTCTAAATCGTCATCCATATCAAGTCCCCATGTTTTCATAAATCGGGCTATTTCATTGTAGTGAGTCTCCAACTTTCTGTTATCAATAAAATCACCTACACGAATTCCAAGTCTATACATCTTCATAGCATATGCAGGTCCTATTCCTCTTTTGGTAGTACCTATCTTATTGTCCCGCATATCCTCAATCAGAACATCAAGATGGCGATATGTTTTGAAGACTATGTGGGCTCTTCTACTAATAAGAAGCTTCCCATGATCTGCAGGTAAACGATCATATTCTTCCTTTAAAACATAAGGGTTGATAACTGTACCCGCTCCAATAACAGACACTGTTGTGGGTTCAAGTATAGAGGAAGGTAATATATGAAATTTATAGGTAGTACCATCTCTAACGACAGTGTGTCCGGCATTATCGCCCCCACTATAGCGAACAACAAAGTCAAACTTATCCCTCAACATATCAACGATTTTACCTTTTCCCTCGTCACCCCAACTTAGTCCTATTACACTAGCCTTCATGTTCCTTCAGCCCTTTCCTTTATGGCATTAAGCATGGAAACACAGTTGTCTTTAATAAGCTTGGTTGCCAGAGGACCAAGCAGTGTTCTAAACATGGGTACACCTATTTCAAAATCTACAGTCAGCCTTACTTTTATTGTTTCCTCATCTAATTTCTCTATAGTCCACTCACCTTCAAACTTGCTAAATACTCCCTGTTTAGCTTTGTAATAAATTCGATATTCGTCAGGATAATAAAAATCTTCTTCATCCCATTCAACAGTCATGTTTTTCGCCTTGGCAACCCAATGGGTTTTCGTTGTATTTTCCCCACGTTCAAGCACCTTAACATCTATAAGATCATCCATAAACTCAGGATATTTCTCCATATCAGAAATAATCTCCCATACATCTTGAGGATTTCCCTTAATAGTAATCTCAGTTTCCACCTTAGGCATAACCTTCCCCTCCCTTATAAACTATCTACAAACGACTTCATCTTTTTGAGAGCCTTATTCCAAGCATCAAGCACTTTATCAATCTCTTCATAAGAAATAATTAGTGGTGGCTCTAACCTGATAACTTTTGGATTATTAAGGGCATATGCAACAATAACCCCTTCTTCCATGAGAAAACTCATCATAGGTATACCGTAGCCCTCATAGGCCATCTCAACACCAATCATGAGCCCTTTGCCTCTGACATTAGCCACGAACCCATCATATGCCTCCACAAGCTCTTTTAATCCATCAAGAAGCTTTTTACCCTTTTCTTTAGCTTGTGCTGGTAAATCTTCCTCCTTCATCACATCTATTGTTGCCACTGCGGCAACAGTAGCCAGTGGATTACCACCAAATGTAGATTCATGAATAATGGGGAATGGATCAAACGCAGACCAAATCTCAGGAGTAGAACTAAATGCTCCTATAGGCATTACACCACCACCAAGAGCTTTACCAAGGGCGATAATATCAGGCTCTACACCATATAGTTCAGAGGCAAACATGGCTCCAGTACGCCCCATACCTGTTTGAACCTCATCAAGAATAAGAAGAATACCTTTTTCTTTAGTAATATCTCTAACTTTCTTGAGATAATCGTCAGGTGGCAGCACAATACCACCTTCACCTTGAATAGGCTCTATGATAACTGCAGCTGTATCCTCATCAATAGTATGGGCTATGGCATCGGCATCTCCAAATGGTACCTTAATAAACCCTGGAACCAATGGCTCAAACGGTTGCCTGTATACATCTCTACCTGTTGCAGACAGAGCCCCCATTGTTACACCATGATAGGCTCCATCAGTATAGATAATCTTTTTCTTGCCAGTATACATTCGAGCCAATTTAAGAGCTCCTTCAACGGCCTCAGAACCAGAATTACCAAAGAACGAATATTGGATATCACCAGGCAGAATTTCAGCCAGCTTTTCACCAAGTAATGTTTCAGGATAGTTCAGAAAGAGCTTAGAAGATAGCGGTATCTTATCCAGCCACGACTTGACAGCCTCCACAACCTTAGGATGTCTGTGTCCCAACGCAAAGACACCGTAACCACCAAGACAGTCTATGTACTTATTACCCTGATCATCCCACACATAAACACCCTCTGCCCTTGTCTCAACAGATACAAGTCCACCATATCTCATTAGATCAGCAAGTGCAGGATTGATATAGTCATGGTATTTCTGCCACACCTCGTCGGCAGGTGGAATATTTGTATACATAACCATACCCCCTTTTAATAGCAACTTACAAACACAAAGGATATTATATATCGTCTGTGTCTTTATCGTCTGCTATCTTCTCAAGTTTCTTCAAACCTCTACTAACCTTGGCCTTTGTCCACCCCAACCGCTCAGCAATTTCTCTATATGATAAAAGTCTACCTTCTGGTGAGATACGCAACCGCCATAATGGAACCAACTTGGAGGGAACATCGTCTACAGTTAACCTTGACAACTTTTTTATCTGCCTGCTGGATGCATAACTTACCCTTTTAAGATTAGCCATTTCAATATTAGTGATTCGGGTAATACTCTTTTTTATCTCTCTCGTCTCGTAAATGTTCTGCAATTTTTCAATATCTTTTTTAAGGCCGAATAGTTTTAGAAGAGATATAATCTCGTCAAACTTCATAACATGAAGAAACCATATGTCTTTACCCTGTCTTTTTTGCATGGCAAACGATATATGAAGTTCACTAAGTAGATCAGAGGCGTATGAGAGGGCGAACTTATAACGAGAGGCAAATGTCAAGCGATATCCACCCCTTGTTGATATATATATATTACCTCTCGCCAGAAATAATCCCCTAAGAAAATAAACAGGTAATAGTTCCATATCATAAATATAATCGTGGTCTAGAAGAACTTTATAAATATCTCCTTGATGAAAAATAACTTCATATTTGTGTCCAGAGACACCACCAAATCTATCAGGTACATACGAAGAGAGTGTGTGCTGAATACCTAGAACATCTAAAATACGAATCATTCGCCGTGCAGCAGGGGCGTTTTCAAATGAAGCTATAATTCCTCCCTTAAAGTTGACAAAGGAATTGGCTAGAGATAACCCTACCAGTTCAGAGTATGCTCTCTCATTATCCTCAATAGGTAATAATGATAAGTTAGTTCTGATTGTCGCAAGGAGGTTTCTTGACTTCACTTATCGCCTCATCCTCCCTATCTCTATCTCTATGAACGACAATAACACTATGTCCCCCTTCTCTCAACCTCTTTCCAATTTCATCAGCAACATATACACTACGATGTTTGCCTCCTGAGCATCCAATTCCAATAAGTACTACCTTTTTTCCCATATCAAGATAGCGGGACATAGAAATGGTAATATGCCTGCAAACATGCTTTATAAACCAAGAGGTATATTCATCTCTCTGTAAAAATTCCCTAACAGGTTCATCGGTTCCAACAAGATGACGAAGCTTTTCATCATAAAAGGGATTATTCAGTATTCTTGCATCAAATATCATATCCACATCTCTAGGTACACCATACTTAAAACCAAATGATTCAATGATAAACGTAAGACCTTCAGTACTAAACAGTTGAAGGATATATGTCCGTAATTTTCTTGTAGAAAAATTCGTTGTGTCTATAACTCTGGCAATCTCACGAATAGCAGACAATATCTCCTCTTCTTTCCTAAGCAACTCTTCTATAGAAAAAGCATCAGAAGAAGATAGTGGATGTGGTCTTCTTGTTAGGGCAAACCTGTCTATTAATACTTTCCTATCTGCTGTTAAAAACAAAACATCAACATCGTATTTGTTCTTAATGGACTCTAGCTCCTTGAGAAACTTCTCTACTAGAAATTCGTTTCCTCTGACACTGCGTATATCAATAACAAGGGCTACCTTATCGACACCTTCACTGTCAAGTTTTTCAACAATAGGTAAAAAGAACTCTACAGGCACATTTTCCACTGTAAAGTAACCCATATCCTCAAATGTAGATGCTACTGTGCTCTTACCAGCCCCTGACAGTCCACTAATAATAACAACTTTCATATATTTACACCCTCCAATTGTAATAGGTACCTCTTCCATTGTAACCCAGCAGAGAATCCCCCTATACCATTTTTCGCAACAACCCTATGACATGGCAAAACGATTGGTAGATTGTTGTACTTCAGTGCTGTAGCAACACCACGGGGAGACGAATGTAAATATCCTGCCAGCTGACCATAGGTTATTACAGTACCGTAAGGTGCATAATCAGACAAAGCCAAAAACATCTTTTTCTGGAAATCTGTAAGTGACCTTTCATGTGTTTCATCTAAACTCCAAACAACCTTTTCACCTTTAAAGTACCATTGAAGTTTCTCAATCAGTATATGGGGACAGCTATGCGACATTACCGTATACATAGGATACCTTCTCAGGGCAATGTCAAAATATTTGTCATCCCTAATAATGATATTGACAAACCCAATCTCAACAGGAAAGCTAACGGTGAAGTTTTTCGTACAATGCTTTGGCAACATCTTCTGGAAGTCCCCCTT
Source organism: Dictyoglomota bacterium (assembly GCA_013153035.1). Classification (GTDB taxonomy): domain Bacteria; phylum Coprothermobacterota; class Coprothermobacteria; order Coprothermobacterales; family JAADFF01; genus JAADFF01. The sequence continues at coordinate 31,886 of JAADFF010000012.1, forward strand.
TTTCGATAAGCTCATCTAATGAAGCATTGTATATTCCATAAAAACTTCCAAACACATTCATGAGTTTTTCCATACGCTTAGGGCCAAGACCTTTAACAGAATCAAAAATGCCCACAATGCTATCCCTTCTCTCTCTATGGCTCTTATTGATAAACCTATGTGCTTCTGCCATTACCCATCTCAGAAAGCGTTTAGCGGGATGTGTCTCGTCAAGATATATGGCTCTACCATCGTCAAAGTGAATAAGACCGGTATCTTTATCAAGAGAAATAACACGCCACATCTTTTCTATACCCACATCTTCATGAGCCTTCATAACAAAATCAAGCTGAGGCTTTGAACCGTCTATAACCATAAGCGATGGATACCCCCACTCAGGATGGGCTAACCTACGCGTGATCACTTCATACATCATGTCCACATCTGCCATACGCTTTGGACTAAGATGAAACAACCTATAGTGCCTTGGTGATGGTTTACCACCAATGAAGGTAATCATGCCACCCATTGGATAACTCCCTTGAAAATGGGCATTGTCGTATCCCTCTATACGGCTAGGTAGTGTTGGCAAATTAAGAATATCTGCAAGCTGAAGATATCCTTCCTCCAATTCACTTTTGTATGCAAGATGACTATAAGCTGTTGTAGCCATCTCCATTGCCAGTCTTTCAGGTCTGACATTGGATACAGAACATCCAAGAACCTCAAGGACATCTTTTACCTTGGGAGTGAAAACTATTGTCTGCATACCATCTTTGCATATACGGGTATATATATCAAGAGCTACCCTTTCATAAAATTCAGAAGCACTATCTCCCCTGTAATGCCACACTAAAACATCTCTAACTTCACTATCAATGAAGTAGACAATAGCCACACCTTTTCCATCTTTGAAAGCCGCAATAATCCCAATACCTGAAAAACCCTCGACAACCGCCTGACTCACAGATATCTGTGAAAATTCTTTCAAGGCATCTCTAAAGACTATAGCCTTTTCAAACTGCATAGACTGTGACGCCTCTTTCATAGATTTTTCTAAGTACTCTTTAACTTTAGAAGGTGAAGAGGTGGCGACTTTAACAAACTCTTCTACATTTTTACGATACTCCTCTTCACTAATACGCCCCACACATGGCATAGAACACTTGCCTATTTCACCAAGATTACATACTCTTGACAAGAGTTTCTTTTCATTCCACTTGCAGTTTCTTATACCGAATACCTTCTGGGCCAGTTCATATAAAGCCCGTGCCATAGCACGAGATGTAAATGGTCCAATGACACGGTATCCCAATCTTTCAGATGTCATCTTACGCGAACGACGAAATTCCAGTTTTATTGTCGGAAAGCGGAACGATTCATTGATGACAAGATATGAATACGTAATATCACTTGTCATAAGCACATTAAAGCGAGGTGTATATTTATAGATAAGAGACTCTTCTAAGATAAGAGCTTCTCGCTCTGTAGGAACTGTAAAAAATTCTAGATCTCTGGCATAATCCATAATAAGAGAGGCTTTAAAATCCCGCCTTTTCAGATAGTTGTCAAGACGTTTCCTAAGATCCTTGGCCTTGCCAACATATATAACCTCTTCACCAGATCCCTTAAAGAGATAAACCCCAGGTTCATGGGGTGCTGTTAGTATCTTTTCATCTATAGGCACTATAATCTACCCCTTGTTTCCAAGTATCTTTTGAGATACTGACCTGTATATGTTTCCGTCATAGCCACCTCTTCAGGTGTACCTGTAGCAATAACCTGACCTCCGCCCTCTCCACCCTCAGGCCCCATATCTATGATGTAGTCGGCATTGGCTATGACATCAAGGTTGTGCTCTATGATAACAACAGTATTCCCAGCATCAACAAGTCTATGCAGAACTCCTATGAGTTTATTAACATCATCCATGTGAAGTCCTGTTGTCGGTTCATCGAGAATAAAAAGGTAACCCTTCTTATTACCTTTGAGATAAGTTGCCAGTTTAACCCTCTGCGATTCGCCACCTGAAAGCGTCGGAGACTGCTGTCCCAATTTGATATAGCCTAGTCCAACCTCATGCAATATTTTCAAGTCGTTATAAATACTTGGTATATTCTTAAAGACATCCATAGCCTGCCTCACTGTCATATCAAGAACATCGGCAATACTATAACCCTTGTATTTAATTTCCAATGTTTCACTACCATACCGTTTTCCACCACATACATCACAGGTAACATATACATCTGGTAAAAACTGCATTTCCACTTTGATAATACCTACACCTTTACAGGCCTCACACCGTCCTCCTTTGGGAGGTGGTACATTAAAACTAAACCTACCAGCTGTATATCCTCGTGCCTTTGCCTCTGGCAATGATGCAAAAAGCTTTCTAATCTTATCAAAAACACCAACATATGTAGCAGGAATACTTCTGGGGGTTTTTCCAATAGGAGACTGGTCTATGAGGTCAACATACTTTAAATCTTCATAGCCCTCAATCTTTCCAATACCTGATACAGAAATATGAGCACCATTAAGATGTCTAGCAAGGTACTTGTACAGCACTTCTACAGCCAATGTACTTTTCCCTGAACCACTTACACCAGTAATGACTGTCATTACTCCTTTAGGTATAGCAACATCAATATGTTTCAAATTAAACTTATAGGCATCTTTAACATACAGAAAACCACTTGGAATACGTCTAACCATTGGAAGTGGGATGGATTTCTTACCCGACAGATATTGTCCTGTAACAGATTGCGGTGTTTTGATAATATCGTCTACAGTACCACGGGCAACAACCTTCCCACCAAGCTCACCGGCACCGGGTCCCATATCTATGATATGGTCGGCATTTCTTATAACACTTTCATCATGCTCAACCACAATAACACTATTATCTTTATCTCTTAACATCTTGAGAAGTTTTATAAGTCTATCGGTGTCTCGTGGATGGAGACCTATTGTTGGCTCATCAAGAACATACATGATACCTGTAAGCACATTGCCCAGTTGACCTGCCAACCTCAGTCTCTGAGCCTCACCGCCAGAGAGGGTGTTGGTCTTTCGTATAAGACTGAGATATCCCAGACCCACATCAACCATAAAATCTACACGCTTCTTGATCTCTGCAGATATAGAACGCCATACCTTTGCCTTTGTTCCTCCCACCTTGATACTATATATCCACTCCTTTAGCTGGGATACAGGCATCTTTACAACATCTTCTACAGTCTTACCATCCACTTCAACCCATAATGCCTCTTGTCTTAGTCCCGTTCCATGACATGCATGGCATTCCTCCAGCACCATAAAGTTACGTATTTTTTCTCTAACAATCTCTGAATCGGTTGTTTTATACCTATGTTCTAAGTAATCAACAATACCTTTAAATTCCCACCACCACGGTTCATCTCCAAGATCAACCTTAATAGGCACCTTAGAACCTTTAAATAAAAACCTATACTTTGCCCGTGTTGGAAGGTCTTTCCATGGCACATGAGGATCTATACCACAAGCCTTAGCAGCTAGTATCTCCATATCTTTCGATAGCATAGTAAAAATAGCACCTTCAGCAATAGATTTGTTTTCATCAAGTATCAATAAATCCGGATCTATCTTTTCATGCATACCAATACCACCACAGACAGGGCAAGCACCAACAGGACTATTAAATGAAAAAAGTCGTGGGGAAAGTTCTGGCAGACTACGGCCACAGATGGGACATGCATGTTTGTTTGTATAGTATGCAATATCATTACCCACTTTAATAGCAACCACTCCATCTGCCTTTTTCCAAGCAAGCTCAATGCCATCAAGAATTCTACTGCGATTTTCAGGTTTCACTCTCACCCTATCTACAACAAGATAAATATCATGATGTTTGTTCTTGTCCACTTCCGGTAATTCATCGAGGTAGTGAATATCTCCATCAATGTAGACTCGCATAAAACCTTCTTTAAGAAGAGAGGCAAAGAGATTCTTGAAATCCCCCTTTTTATTAATAGCAATAGGGGCTAAAATCTCAACCCTTTCTCCTTTGTATCTCGTAAGAATCGTCCTAAGGATAATATCGGGAGTGGTGGCCTTCATCGGCAAATGATGTTCTGGACAATAAGGAGTACCGATATGGGCAAACATAAGACGGATATAATCGTAAATTTCGCTCATCGTTCCCACCGTAGAGCGGGGGGTAAACGAAGAAGTTGTATGCTGCTCTATAGATATGGCAGGAGTTAAACCTTCCATGCTGTCAACATCTGGTCGCTTCAACATTCCCAGAAACTGTCTGGCATACGCAGATAGTGACTCAAGAAACCTCCTATGGGCTTCAGCATAAAGGGTATCAAATACAAGGGATGTCTTACCCGAACCACTGACCCCAGTGACAACCACAAACTGTCCTTTGGGTATATCAACGTCAATATTTTTCAGATTATGCTCTCTGGCACCGCGTATTTTTATATACTTCACATCGTTCACCTCTACTGATAGGTTATCATTAGAATATACAACATGAAAGTGAGGTTTATATATGGCTCATATTGGTATCTTATACGGTGATGAACAAAAAAAAGGGGGAATCAGGGCATATTCTCATATGCTTGGAGATGTATTGAAATCTCAAGGACATCAGATAACCTATCTTTCTTTTGCATCACTTCACAGCCCTTTTTACAAGAGTCCAACATCCAGTTGGAGAGAACTTCTTTTAACCTATCAGCTAGGCACAATGGCAGATTATATATCTCCCCAATATGACCTCATCATTGGCAATGGGTATTATGGTGCTTTTTGCAAACACTCACCACTGACGATATATCATTTTGTTTATCCATCATATGTTAAACATCTTGGCGAAAATCCATTCAAAGGAATCATTGGCGGTTATCTTGAAAAGAAAGCAGGCAAAGACAAGTTACGGCTATCTGTATCGCAGTTTCTGGCATCTGAAGTAAAAAAGTATTATGGTTACAATACTATTGTTATATCCAATGGCGTTGATACAGGCATATTTCATAAATTATCTACAAATGATAAAAAGTTTCTCTATGCAAAGTGGAATGTGCAGGCAGATAAACCAACCATAGTGTTTGTAGGCAGATGGAATAAACGGAAAGGTGCCGATGTCGTAGAATATATTGCCGAGCACCTACCTCATGTGCAGGTTATTGCAGTGCTGGGATACGGAGAAGTAAAAGAAAACATGGCTTCCAACATTACCGTATTTAGCCAGCTTAACCACACAGAGATAAATGAGATATACAATCTTGCCGACATTGTGCTGTATCCATCAAGATACGAGCCTTTTGGCTATGTCACCGCCGAAGGCTGGTCGGCTGGTACTCCTGTGATTACTACCCCGATGGGACTTGGATATGAGATAAAGAACCACCCTATACTGGGCAAATTCGTCATATCAGACATGGAGTACATAAAAGATGAGACGCTAAATATAGTGAAGTGGTATTTAAATCTTGATGAAGATGAAAGGCACGATATAGCTACTGAGGGCATGACATATATCAGAAAACACTACAGCATAGATACATGGGCAAACAATATGAATGAAGTCATAAACTACCTATTAAGCACACGTTGACGCCACAACCGTCTAATTGTTTCCGCAAATATGTCCTTAGAATATTTATTGCAGATAACAATATCTGCGTAGCGCTTATACTCATCATCTGTCATCTGATATTTTCTACGGGGTCGGTAAAACAGAAAAAACCTTTCGGAACCCAACCTTTTATACACAGTTTTAGGAGGGCTAACAACAGTCCAAATCTCATTGCACAAGTGATCCCAACCGGCATCGTGGAGTATAGCAGCCTCTAATACTGCTGACTGAAATCCCCTTCTTGCAAAGAAATCGATAATATCTTCTGCCTGCTTTGACATAATTGGATGTAGAAGCCTGTTATACTCTATCAGAAGAGACTTGTTAGAAAACACCTTCTGGGCTATTTTTTTTCTACTTAGGCGACCAAATTCTATAACATCTGCCCCTAAAAGGTTTATAACCTCTTCGACAACATCTGACCTTGTTAATACATAATGACCAATGAAATCCATTTTTATCATAGGAACATGAAAGGTATTGTGAATAATGTGGGTGGCAAGAGTTTTACCTGAGGCTATAGGACCAGTAATACAAATGACTTTCATGGTTCCGGCTGGCATTTCGGGCAAATATACGACGTACGACCACCGACTTTAATCTTTTTCAGAGGAGTACCACAAACTGGACATACCTTCTTACCATGAACGGAAGCAGACCATTTGCCAGGGTTGCCATAAATGTCGGTATAATGCTCATCTCCACCCTGACTATAAGCCTCATCAAGCACTTCTTTCATTGTGACAAATATTTTATGTATCTCATCATCGGTAAGGTCTTTTCCCTTCTTTGTTGGGTGAATATGCGATCTCCAAAGAATTTCGTCCACATACCTATTACCCAAACCCAATATCTTTTCTTGATTCATAAGTGTGGATTTTATAGCTCCGGAAGAGGATACAATACTCTTGAATGTGGTTTCATCTATTTGTACAGCATCAGGAGATGTTTTAAAGTCTTCATCTGTCACTAGTTTAGCTTCTGCCAGTTTTCGTGTATCACCAAGAACAAGATATTTATCTCCCATATTGAAGGCAACAATCCAACCTTTCTCTGGAGAAGATATATCATCTGTAACTCTTACAAATCCATGTAGCCTAAGATGAAACATCAACTTAATATCATCGAAGTCAAGAATGATAGCTTTTCCATGCCTATAGGCATCTTTTAATGTGAGTCCAACGATTTTATCAATGTCTTCATCTACTCTTCTACCATCAAATATGGTAACATCTCCTACCTCTTTACCAACAACCTCATCCTTAATGCCATCAACAATTACCTGGACTTCAGGTATCTCTGGCATTATCCCATCACCTCAACATCTTCACCATAAGCTGCTCTATACCAATCACGGGCCATCTCAAGATCATCAAAATCGGCCCATATACACTCATCATCGTATGCATAGACTTTACCACCTGTTTCGAATATAGCAAGAGCGACCCGCGGCACAAGGTCTTTGTCACCTACAGCTATTTTAATGCCCTTCTCCTCTTCCACTACTACAGGACCACCATCAAAGAGTCTCTGTTCCAGATCACCATATATCATAATGCCAAAGTGATTAATAAAGTGCCAGAACAGAGAAATACGAGTAAAATCACTGGCATATTCATAAATAGCCATACCAGGCATCACATAACTCCAAGGCTGGGGAATAATATCACGGCTAATAATTCTCTTCCAACCATCTTTTCCACCGTTAACAATTTTCCATGGAGGCTTTTCCAGAGAACCCTTTAACCATCTCATTTCCTCTTCTGTATCAAACAGTGATGCCATACCAGTAGAACTTTGCCACATAAAAACTTCTCCATTATCATTGACCATTTTAAAGGGCTCGATCCACTTGCGAGGCATAAAACGTTTTCTTAGCTCATCACGAAAGCGTTTGATACTTAACTTATCCAATAAATTACTTGCTTTCTCCCAATCAGAAAGATTTTCCCTTAGAGATACAATGTCACCTACTGGAACATCTCGAACAACCCTCACAAGTCTCAAATTCTCCTCAAAGATATTGATATACGGAGCTATCTTTTTGTCTGATAATAGGCCTTCTATATCATCGTATTTCTGCAATAGTGCAGTAGCACGCTTGACACCTATATTAGGTATCCCCTTGATATTGTCTGAAGCATCACCGGCAAGAGCCTTCCATATGGGAAAACGGTCAGGAGAAAAACCATACTTTTCAATAAACTTATTTTTATCATATGTTTCCGTATTGGAAACACCTTTTCTAAACACAATAACCCTTACTCTATCGGTGATAAGTTGAAATAAATCTTTATCTCCTGTATAAATATCAACCTCCGCACCAATTAACTCTGCTCTTGTAGCTATTGTGGCAATAATATCATCGGCCTCATAACCCGGCGCCTCGAGAACAGGGATACCAAGAAATCGACACAATTCTTTGCAAATTTCTACCTGCCTATGAAAATCTTCAGGTACTTCAGGTCTACCTGCTTTATAAGCTTCATAACTTTCATGTCTAAAAGTTGGGGACTTGGTATCTAGTGCAACAGCCATATGCGTATGAGGCATACCGAGAATTTTCAGAAGGATTGAAATAAAACCCCTAATGGCTCCAGTTGTAATATCCATACTCCCTGCTTTCAGAGCAGGAAGGGCATAATACGAACGAAATAGCAAGCTATGACCATCAACAAGTATATACTTCATCTAACCCAACCCTTTCCCACCAAATATTGCCGTACTTTGCTATACACATTAGTCGCCTGCTCTTTTATTCTGCCAACTTCCGTAATATTTATATTAGCATATCCCATATTATAAGACGAGATAAAACAGTAATCACTCATTAACAAACGCATCTTCGCATCGTAAACAATCGGATAAAATGGCTTTCCTAACAAACACGATAGAATCATACCATGAAGTCTTCCCGTAATCCAACAACAAGAACTTTCCA
>JAADFF010000027.1 GCA_013153035.1 Dictyoglomota bacterium
AAAAAGGTTTCTTGGATAAGTGAAAGTTTCTAAATATATCTATTTAATAGATAACCTTCTGTTTGTCTGTTATATGTTTTATTTATCAAAGTGATAGACAACTCAACTAACTTAATAAGTATTGGGGAAAAGGGCAAAGAGGGCTATGTTAGCCCTCTTTGTTTTTAGTTTTCAATACCTTTTTAGATGAGATATTTTCCCTATCCAAGTTAAATAGTTTGTCTGCAGAGTGCCTTATATCCTTAATCAATGGATGAACATCTTTGATAGGAATGGTGACAATTATGTCTTTATGTTCTTGCCACAGCTTTTCTACTACTCTTGCAAACTCTATATTCAACAGTTCCATCTTGCCTATTTCATCTATAACTACTGTGGTATTTGGGGAAACATTGAGTAGTTTTTCTATTACAGGTTTGAGGTTCTCAGGAAATACGACGTACTTACCTACTTTAAAAGGGGAGTGGCTACCTACTCGTGCTAGAGGTAGCCTTTCTCCCCATGTTGTTACGATGTCAAAGCCATATCGTCTGCCTGCCCGTCTAATTTCCTCTGTGTAAAAGCCTACGGCATCTATGTGCTTTAATATTTCTTTTACCAGTGTCGTTTTTCCGCTTCTGGGCGATCCTGTTATGACTATTTTCAAGGTTTAATCCCTCCAAAATTTACGAGGTATCGGAAAAGATCACTATCAGGAGATATGACGATAATGGTATCTTTTAGGTATGTACTATAAAAGTCCATGGTCTGTAGGAATGTATAAAATACTGGATCAAGTTTGGCAACTTCTGAGATGATGCGTTGTGCTTCGGCATCTCCTTCGCCTTTCAATATTTCTGCTTTCTTATAGGCATCTGCCAGTATCTCTTTGGCTGTTCTGTCTGCTTCTGAGCGAATGCGTATTGCCTCACTTTGACCTTCTGCCCTGAGTTTAGCAGCCTCTCTCTGCCTTTCGGCTATCATAGATTGGTATATAGCTTTTTCATTTTCTGCTGGTATGAAGACTCTTTTAAACCTTATGACCTCTACACTCACGCCATATCCCTTCGTGGTGAGACGGGCATTATCTATAATCTCTTTTTGAATGACATCTCTCTTTCTGTAAAGGATATCGTCATAGTTGTTTTTCCCTATAACGACCCTAACGGCAGAGTATATGGCATCGTCAAGTCTTTCTTGAACACCGGGTATAGTTCTTACCCTCTGGTAAAAGGTTAGAGGGTCGGTGATGCGAAACAGGGCTATAGTGTCTATGACAATATTTTTCTTGTCTTGGGTGACTACAGTAACAGGTTCGGCATCGTATTCAAGAAGTTTCTTTGTGTATATATGCACTGTGTCCATGAAAGGAACGCGAACATACAGACCCGGAGACTGTATGACCTTAATAACTTTTCCAAATCTCAAAACGACAGCTTGTTGGTCTGTACGGACAATAAAGAGAGCTGATGTGCTGATAAGTAGTATGACGATAACAATAATGATACCTATGGCTTTCCAGATTTTCCCTTTCATTTGCTATCACCACCCTGTGAAGAAGACTGCTTGTTTAAGGATTGGAGAAGATTGTCAAGATTGATAATCTTCACTCCGTCTCCTACGACAATAAATTTCACGCCATTTTCTGACATCTTTTTCAGTGCCTCATAGAAAAGTTCTGTTTCCACAACTTTAGGGGCTTCTGAATGCCTTTGTATAAGGAGTCTTAATCTACCGGCACGCCCCTCAGCCTCCTTAATACGCTGGTATTTATATGCTTCAGCTTCATTGATGGTTTTCGAGGCAGTACCTTTTACTTCCGCAAGCACTTTATTGGCATAGCTTTGAGCTTCTAGTATGGTCTTTTCCTTTTCAGCTCTTGCTGAGATAACATCGTTAAATGCCCCTTGTACCTCGTCGGGAGGCATGACATCTTGTATCTGTACGGCTGTAATGTTAAGACCATATCCTAAGTCTCTCATAATTTCCTGTATGCGCTGCTTTGTCTCTGTTTGCACTAACTCTTTGCCTGTTGTCAGTATTTCGTCGAATGAATGTGATGCTACAACCTGTCTGAATACACTTTCTGCAGTGTCTCTAATGATTTTTTCCAGTTTTTTCTTATCTGATGGTAGATTGATGACATACTTGGCTGGATCGGATACCTTGTATTGCATGGCCCAATATACATGGACAATTTTATTGTCTGATGTTAGCATTTTGCTTTCACCTGGAACATCTTTGTACTTTGCCGGTGGTCCGGGGTCTATGGTACGGTATCCAAATTCGTATCTTCTTATCTCCTCTACAGAGACAACCTGGACGCTGTCGATGAACGGTATTTTGAAGTGGATGCCGGCATCTTTTATGTCCATGAGTTTACCAAATCTAAACACAACTGCTTGCGAGCCTGTGGGTACGATGTAGAAAGAGCTGTATACAAGGTAGACGAGGAATAATGCTATAAGAATACCCCATATGGATATTTTGCGGTTTCTTATATGGATATGCTCTCTGGTGGGAATTTTAAACTCTGATTGCATAGACTTCACCTCCATCGCCATTGTATCATGGGGTTTAGTGATGGTATAGGAGGATGTTTTTTGTATGTATATAGCTATAGTGTGCTAATTGGAGTATTGTGGTAAAGTCTATATAGCGGAGGTGATAATGTTGAGTGCATTATACGATAAAAAATTTGTTCAAATATCAGGTGGTTTTCATGGTTTTGCTATAGAAATGCCTACAAATGATTGGAAAAAGACATATGCCTTGTCTTCTCAAAATATCAGGGTGCTTTCTGCTCCTGGGGTTTTTCGGGCTGTTGTTATTGGAGAAACAGAAGGGGAAGTAGAAGATTTATTTCGTATGATTAGAGATAAACTGAACAATGTAAGTGACGATACCGCACCAGCAGAAGACATTTCTCTTATTCACAATATTCTTTATGAATATCTTGATGAGAAGGTTGTTGGTGATATTGCACCTTATATTGTGTCCTCGGTTACTACTCTGGGGTTTGATGATGTTGAATCTAATCTGGTGGTTATTCCCACGCCAGAAACAATATATGAGACTACTGTATCGGGCATTCCAGGTGTGCTAATAATGAAGGTATGGTTTGTTCCTATTGGTAAAACGGAGGATATTCTCTATTTGATGGGGGTATTACCGGCATTTAATCCTGCTACCATAGTGGACAGCATGGAAATACCTGGTTCTATAAAAATGCCAACGATTATTTCCTCTGGGGTTTCTTCAGATCGTTTAGGCAATACGTTTATCATTGCACCGTGGATTCTTGTTCCTGTCGATGAGGAGAAAAAGGGTAGAACATTTATAGATAGTATCTTTTCTATTACTTCCATGGACTTTTTGCCACAGGAACTTGTTAAGAGAAATACTTTAGATGCATTTAGAGGAAGATTGAAGACTTCGCTTTCTATATTGTTTAATCGTCCTTCTGCTAGATTGCTTACTATCATGGATATTACATCTCCTCTGCGTTCGAGACTTTTACCAGAAGATATTGTGTCTCTGGTGCCGCGCATGGATCTTATTGGTTTTAAGAGAATCTTTAGAGTTATTAGAACATCTCCAGTGAAAGATATTGTTGCTTACCCGGAGGTGAAAGTATGAATATTATTGTAGATAGAAAATACTCCGTCTTAAATAGTGATCCCTCCTTAAGCTTCTTTTCATTGTCTGTTTCTGCTAAAGATGTGCACACAAGGGCTCTGGCAGTTTACTTTAGTGCAATGATGGGTTCTTTGCTAGATATAGATATTCCACTAAAGGAAGATGGCTTATATGCGGTATCTAATGGTATTTATGTGTTTGGTAAACAGATGACAGGTGAGTATCTCTTATATCTTGTAGGTGATTACGAGGGGATAGACAAGGTAATGGGAGATATCTTTAACTTTATATCGGGAAAGAATGGAAATTTAGAGGGTATGGGAAAGGTATTTGATAAAATGTCTGCACTTGTTCCACATATTGCTGCGTATCCTGCTCCTGTAGCTGCATTGTATAAGTTTGTGTGGGAGAAAATGCTTCACATCGAACCTGTTGATGATGTCGATGTTATGTATCTCAATAAGATTAGTCTTATACTGAAAAGGCCAGATACGGCACTTGCCTTTACCAGTCTTGAAAAGTACAACACAGATGTCAAAGATAGACCAGTTCTTGTTATAGGGGATTTGCCTGCTGAGTATGAATATATCGATAAGCTGGTTAGTGGGGTTAGCTATAAAGGAAAGCTATACTTGCATCCGTTACGTAGTGTAAAAGATGTTTTTTATGGTTATCTGGTAAAGTGGTGGTATCAAGATAAAGGGTATGGTGTAATTTTCGAGAGAATTAGAGATTACCTGCTACTTTATGTTTATGGTAAAAAGAACATACCCGATTTACCAAGTATAGAGTATGTTGAACATTATAGCCTCCTGTGGAAAGAGGCTGTTGCTGACCCTATAGAGCGTGTTCTTGCTCTCGGTATTGTCGGCCATATTTTTACAGAAGGTGATTTAGAGGTTCCGGTTTGTGAAGCTTGGGATGATGTGATGGTTACGAATTTCCGTGTGAGGGGGAGAGCATAGTGGACGAAGCTTCTAAACTACCTATACCGGTTGCTGTTAGAATCAAATATATTTCATGGGATGTATGGGTGTTTTTTGTGTTATTTATATGGATAGGAGTGTTTCACATTCTTTTCTCTCCTATGGCTGTGAAAAAGCAACTTTTACTTGATTGGTTACCTGAGATGGTAAAACACTCATCACAAACTATTGCTATAGGTAAAGACATGGAATCTGCTATAAACATGGCATCTACATTAACTTTTACCTTGCTGGATATATCTCTTAGAAGTATGGCATGGTGGGTGTCAACATATGCTGTACTCAGATATGCTGTATCTGGAAAAGGGGTCAAGGCTTTTCTTGTGCCTATTGGGAAGAAATATATGCTTGTTGCGGATAAATTAAAGACTTATAGGACTATGATATTGATTGCTACTATGTTGGCTGCCGGTCTTTATGCTGTTAAAGATTATGTGCTTTATGTTCTACTTATATCTAAGGGTATAGATCCTGTATCTGCTGGTTGGTTGTTTATTGTCAATCTTGGAGGCATTATTTCCATGATTGTTGTTACCATTATATGGGTACTTTTGCCGGACAAATGGCTTGCCAAGATGTGGCTTGTTAGAGCGGCATTGAATGAGGAAAAAGATACTATCTTATCTATTGATATAGCTCCCCGTAATTTTATAGGTTATTTTGTTGCCTTTTCTATGGTGTCTGCCGTGGTAGTGCTTATTACATATCCCAGTGTAGCCTATCTTTTACCACTTGTTTTTGTCCCGCTCTTGATAGAATGGTGGATGGGAGGCGTTGTTGTCTCTTTGTTTACAAAAATGTTGACTGGCATGGTTAAGCCAGCTGTGCATATAGAAAGTGAGGGTGTATGGGTATAAGACAGCTTTATGTTGTAATGCCAAAATGGGAAAGATGTGCTGGTAGGGAGTGGCTTTATTTTCTCATTTCTGAGTTTATACGAAGAAAATATCGTGTTACTGTTATTGCCCCTGTTTCTTTGTATCCACCCGATATTGATGCTGATGTGTTTTATATTCCCAAAGAGGTGCTTACACCATATACCTCGGCCCCATTTAGTATGCCTTCACATATTAAAGAATTAGTTTTGTCAGGTGAGAAGGTGCTTATCTCTTTGCCATATAATTCACTGGCACTGTCTCTGTCTTCTATACTCAAAGATATAAAAGGTCAGTACTATGTTATATGGCACCATATGTGCAAACCTACCTTTCTTGGGGTTGAAAAGAAATCCCATGCCAGGTTGCTGAAATATGCTAAAAAGGTGTTTGTTCCTTATCCAGGTCTTCCTCTTCCTACAGAAGATGTTAATGTGGTGAGGGCTCCTCTTCCCCGTATAGATGTGCCGTTTACTACATATTATCTCAGGGTGTTTTTGCCTGAGCTAAAACTATATGAGCCGTTTCCTTATAGGGCCATGCTTAGGGTAAAAGCGGGAGCTACACCCGCCTCTTTGCCGGGAGAGTGGAGAGATATTTGGAGAGAGGTGCTGGATAACCAGCTTCCTACACTAAGAGAAACATTTGTATGGTATAGCCATGAGATATGGGAAGGGATTTAGAACTTCCTTTTTTACAGTAATACTTGTTATCGGTTTAGGGTTTGTGTTTTCTTTGCTTTCTCGTAGTCCTTCTCCATCTTCTGATGCTTCTTTGCCACCGTATTCTGCAAAGCAAATATCAATATTACAGAGGTACCTTGATTGTGTTCCTTATATAGGCTATGAGCGATTATATGATGCGTGGCGAATGGAGGCGAAAACGGCCCTTGATATGGATATTGTAATTGCACCTGTTTATAGGGCTAAAAACTTGGCTTCTTCTTTGGCTCCCGGCTTGGGATTAGGTCCTAAAGATAGGGAGCTAATAAACTTTGCCATGATACTTGTAATGCGGGAGGATCTTATAAAGTGGTATAAAGAGCACTTAGATAAGGAGAGTTTTTTTTCGTTTCAGAAAACCCATGTGGGATATCTGCACTGGAATGAGAATGGTAGCTGTATAGACTACTCGTTTATTCCTATTTCTGCACTTCCATATCGTTTAAGAGATATAGATATAAAGGCTACATGGGATACTGCACGCCTTATGGGAATAGATGTTGCTGGTTATGTTGATGGTGTTTATATAGAGAAAGTTTTGTATAAACGGTGATTGTTAAGAGCATTAAGAACTTATAGGTTACTACACGGAGAATAAGTTTTATAATTTTTATGCCCAGCAAAAAAAGGAGGAAACTATGACACCAGATGATGCACTGATGAATGAAATTATGGCAGAAATGGGATTCGACCCATATAAGGGGAAATATGGTGAAGGATGGTTTCGCTATATTCGGGCTATAAAAGGTGGGCTTTTGGGAGAGGTTGGATCATATTATCTTCATGATTATATCCTTGTAAAGTATCCTTCTAAAGAGGATATTATATCTATGCTTGCTCCAGTAGATGGTGTTATGACACAGAGAATTGCCCTTGTTTCAGACCACTGGGATAAAAAGCATTTTTCTAAGAGTTTCTGGTTAGGATTTAAGGGATTTGCGGAAGTTGCTTACATCTCACCTCATGAAGAGGGGAAATACGCTCCGAGGAAGTTTCGTGACCTTAGTTATATCTGGTATGTGGCAAAAACCGCCTATGCTAAGCATAGGGGTTTAGACAATATATAACTAGGAGGTGAGATTCATGCTTTTGACACTGCTGTTTATTATTGCAGCGGCTTGGTTTATCTTTGGTTACTATTGGTATGGTGGTTATCTTGCCAATGTGTTTGAGCTTGATGACAACAATCCAACACCTGCTCATTCTAAATTTGATGGTGTAGACTATGTTCCTGCCCATCCAATGGTCCTTCTTGGTCACCACTTTGCATCTATTGCCGGTGCAGGACCAATTGTCGGTCCTATCAAGGCTGCTGCCCTTTGGGGTTGGCTTCCTGCATTCTTATGGGTTACCATAGGTTCTGTGTTCTTTGGCGGTGTGCACGACATGGGTGCTGTAGTTGCATCTATGCGTCATGGTGGCCTTTCTATGGGTGAGGTTATCAAGCAGTGGGTTGGCCCCCGTGCTAAGAAATTATTCCTCATATTCACATGGCTTGCCCTTGTTCTCGTTATTGCTGTCTTCCTTGAGCTGGCAGCTGCCACCCTTGCAGCTAATGCCGCTGTAGCATTTGCAGCCACTATGTACATCTTGTTTGCTCTTATATTTGGTTACATGGTTTACAGATGGAATATTTCTCTCGGTATTGCCACACTAATTATGGTTCCTCTTGTGTTCCTTGCCGTTATTGTTGGTGTATATATGCCCAGTGTGGCAAATCTTTTCCAGTTTAATGTAATGACTTGGAAATGGATTCTTATTGCTTACATTTTCCTCGCATCTGTACTGCCAGTATGGATTCTGCTGCAGCCAAGAGACTATCTATCTTCTTGGCTTCTCTATGTTTCCGTCTTTATAGGCGGTGTGGGTATGATATTTGGTCCTAAATTTATGGCAGATGTTAAGGAGACATTACCTGCATTCAAAGGTTTTACACCTGCAGATGGTAAATATCTGTGGCCGCTTCTGTTTATTACCATTGCCTGTGGTGCTATATCTGGTTTCCACTCACTCGTCGGTTCTGGTACTACATCTAAGCAGATTGACAAAGAAACACATGCTCGCATGATTGGTTATGGTGGTATGCTCCTCGAGGGTATTGTTGCAACCATTGCTATAGGTACTGTTATTATGACTGGTGGTAAGTTTACAAATCCTCTTACGACATTTGGTGATGGTATAGGTAAATTTGCAACACTCTTTGGTATTCCTCATAGTGTAGGTATGGCAATAGGTCTCCTGGCTCTGAACTCCTTTATCTTGACTTCTCTTGATACTGCTACCAGACTTGCCAGATATCAGTTCCAGGAGTTCTTTGACGGCAAGGTAGATAGATATACTGCATCCATTATTGGTATTGTATTTGCCACCATACTGGTCTTTTCCAAGGCTACTGATGCAGCTGGAAACCCTGTTCCTATGTGGAAGGTCATTTGGCCTGTGTTTGGTTCTGCAAACCAGCTTGTTGCCGGTCTTGCACTTCTTGGTCTTGGTGTTTGGGTTATTCGTGGCCTTAAGAAGAATGCTGCATTCGCCATGTATCCTATGGTATTTATGATGATTACGACTATTACAGCACTTGGTATTCTTGTTGTTGATACTTGGAAAACTTCTAAAGTTCTCTCTATTACTGCTACATTGCTGATTATTTTGGCATTGTGGCTTGCGTATGAAGCGTATCTGGTGCTTCATGGAAAGGAAGCTGCCTAAAAAGTATGATTGTAGAGGGGGAGCCTTGCTCCCCCTTTATTTGTTAGGGGTGATACAGATGTTTGGAAAGAAGAAAGATAAAGAGAAGAAAATTGTTGTGAAACTGTATATGGAAAAAGCTCAGGTATATTCTGGGTGTTTTGATATTGACTACGGTGAAACCGAGGACTTTAATACCTTTCATCTGAAAACGGAGACAGAAACGGTTAAAGAGTATATGCCTAGACTCAGAGAAGAGTTTGGTACAGAGTATGTCGATTATCAGAGCCTTGATCCCCGCAACATTCTTCTTCTACCCGATGTTTTTAAGTATAAAATCAAAGGAAAAGAACCGTTATGGGTAATACAAAGGCCCAATGGAGAAGTATATAAAATATTTCGTGGTATGCCTCCTTATGAGGAGTTAAGGGATACGATAAGACAACTCCTTATTGAAGAAGGTTTTTTGAATGAAGAACAGGATTCGGACAAAAGATAGCGTGTTACTTCGCGTATTTGTAGAAAAGCCTATTGTATATAGCGGTTGTGGTAGAGTTCCCTATAGAAAGACAGATGATTACCAATTCTTTCCTTCAAAGCAAGCCCTTGAGACTCTGAAAACTTATCTTCCAGCTCTTAAAGAAGAGTTAGGAGATCGCCTTCGCATAGAGGTTGTTGACCCGAGAAATATATTGTTTTTCTTTGATGTGCTCAAGTACGGAGTGAAAGGTACAAATTCTTTGTGGATTATAAAAGATAAAGATGGTAAGGTTATGAAGGTGTATAAGGATACTCCACCTATACGAGACATTAAGAATATACTAGTAAGGCTTTTAGAAGAAAATAATGGGCATGCCGGATTATCTGCCCACCAGCATGCCCACAATATTTGAGGCACTAACGTTGGCCTGAGATAAAAAGGCCAGCGCGGTATTCTGAAGTATATCATCACGTGTTTTTATCATATATTCCTTAGCCATGTCCGCATCTCTGATACGACTAAGTGAGGCTGTCACATTGACCTTAGATATCATAATAGCCTCTTCTTTCGTCTGAAGTCGTGAGATCATGCTTCCCACATGTGTTATCCACTCGGAAGTTGCTGTTAGCAGGGCATCAACCTTTTGTATAAGCTCGTTAACCGATGCGTTAATGTTATGAGTATCACTTGCGCCAGAAATACCAACTTTTTCTGCTATTCCTAACGATTCGTATACTTCTTTGACATTGAGTTCTGCAGAGGCATTGGTGTATCCTGTTCTTGAGTCGTATACCCTTTCTGTAATTGCAACAGATGGGTTTTCCACCTTGCCTAACCTTACCGTTAGTATATTGGCATTATCTTTCCAATTGGACCATAAATCGTCATTTTGTATATTTGCCGTATCAAATAGATAGCTTCTTTGAAATGTCACATCATCTCCGGGACCACTACCTGTATGAAAGTGGAATGTTCTACTGGCTGATGATGTGGCTTCTGGTGGAGGACTGCTATCTAAGAGTCCCAAGTCGTTCCACCGAGTTTCATGGGCTATTCTTACGATTTCATGCATAAAAGAGCGTATTTCTGCGGCGATGGATAATCCCTCTTCCAGTCCCATAGATTCATTAGCTGCTTGTGTAAGTTTATCTCTAATCTCAAGAAGCACATCTTTTATTTTCGTGAGACCACCTTCTGCGACGGTTAACATGTTCTTAGCATCCCATATGTTGTCAATAGCTACCCCCAATCCTCGCTTGCGTGCTTCCATATTAATAGAAATACGGGTTCCTGCGGGGTCTTCTGCTGCATTTACAAGACGTAAGCCAAAGGCTAGTTTTTTGCCCCGTATGGCGAGATCGTTGTTAACAAGTTTTAAGTGATACAGTGCTGATAATGCAGCGGAACTACTTCGTATACGTGTGATGTCAGACGCCACCCTTTGCACCTCCTTTTTTAGGTCTGCCACAATATTTATCGGAACATTGAAATAAAACTCCAATAAATAAATGTAAAGTGATAGAATATCCCCAGTTTCTACAGTCATGGGAGGTGGTTATTATGCATCGTGTGGTTAGTGTTAGTATAGGCTCCTCAAAGAGGAATCACAAGGCAAGAGCCACATTTTTAGGTAAGGAATTTGAACTTGAGCGTATTGGTACAGATGGAGATATAGAAAAGGCTGCCCAGATGATGCGTGAGCTTGATGGAAGGGTTGATGCCATTGGTGTTGGTGGTACAGATTTGTATCTATGGCTCGGGAAAAAGCGCTACACTATACGCGATAGCAAGGTCTTTTTAAAGGCTGTAAAAAAGAGTTTTCTTACCGATGGTAGCGGGCTTAAACACACACTGGAGAGAAAGGCTGTAGAGTATCTTGTGAAAGAAGGTGTTTTTAAACCTTATTATAAATATCTTGTAGTTAGCGCTGTAGATAGATGGGGTATGGCCGAATCTATATATCGTATAGGTGGAGAGGTTATATATGGTGATGTCATTTTCGCTCTGGGTATAAACTTCCCTGTAAGAACATTAAGGGCACTCTTTACTATAGGTTCTCTTGCTTTACCTATTGCTGTTCAGCTACCATTCTCCATGCTTTATCCTATAGGTAAAAAGCAAGAGGAGTATGGTAGTGGGGCAAATAATATGACAAATAGATATTTTGATTGGGCTGATGTTATTGCGGGAGATTTCCTGTATATCAAAAAATATATGCCTGAGCGTTTAGATGGTAAAATAATCTTCACCAATACGACGACACCTGAAGATGCACAGGAGGTTGCAAGGCGAGGGGCAAAAATGCTTATTACTACAACACCTGTGCTTGAAGGTCGCTCATTTGGCACCAATGTTATGGAAGGGGTATTTGCTACACTACTTGGTTATAAACCTGAAGGACCGGATTTTTCACCCTATGAGGAGTTGATAGATAAAATGGGTATAAAGCCAACAGTAAGAATACTCAATGAGTAGGTGATGGGAGTGCACGGCAAGTTTGTTTTTCTGCTTCACCCTCTTGACATGGAGCATGTTTATAGAGAGAAACCTTGGGCCAAGTGGTTGCCCAGGCGTGTTGTTGAGTTTTATATGACAAAGAAGAAACCATTTATTGCGTCTCACATTACCGGCATTAAATCAAAAACTGGTGATACCGCAGAGGGATGGTTTATTATTATTCCTATGACACCTGACCTCATGTTGAAACATGATGACATAGCCACCCAGCGTATTATAGAGGCTGGCCATATTGGTGAAAAGCTTGGGGCTACCATTATGGGACTAGGGGCCTTTACTGCTATTGTAGGAGGAGCTGGGGTTAAGGCTGCAGAGGCTCTTGATGGTATAGGAGTAACTACAGGTAACTCCTACACGGCTTATACGGCCCATGAGGCCCTTCTTATGGGGGCAAGGGAGATTGGCCTTAATCC
>JAADFF010000075.1 GCA_013153035.1 Dictyoglomota bacterium
CTCATTTTGACCCCAAGGTTGTAGAGGCCTTTGAAGAGGTTATAAAAGAGAAAAACAGGAAAGATAAATATTGAACAACCATACTCAAGGGATTGTCTTATAAATGATCCTTCAGGCACAACATGCTCAAAACTTATACTTAACTATTCTAAAAACTTGCATATTTTATAGAGATGAAACTTCTTAATGCATAAAACACTTGGTCCGCAAGGCACCCATATGATAAAATAACATCTTCCGCCAAAAATGTCAGAGGGCAATATTTTGCATACTATAAGATTTTTGGGGTAGGAGATTATTATAGCACGGAAAACCCTCAAAAAATACCACATAGACAAAATTTTTTCTTAACACACATTTTGCATTTCGTGGATATAATAAGAAAAAACTTGGGGGTTTATTAGGGGGATGCGAAAGACAATGATGCGAGCAAGCGGGGGGAAATTAAAGATATCCATCACTGCGGTGCATCCTCTGGTCTTTGGGAGCCTTTACGGCTCCCTTTTTTTTGGCCGAAAAACACGGTTATAAGGGGGGATTTTCATGGATCTTCTGAGTATCACAGACCTTAGCAGAGACGATATTATGGGTATCATCAACAGGGCACTGGAGTTTAAAAAGATGAAGAAGCAGCCTCAGATACTGGATGGAAAATTTATTGTCACAGCATTCTTTGAGCCTTCTACCCGCACAAAGCTCTCTTTTCACAGGGCTATCAAGGGATTGGGAGGCAAGGTTATAGACTTCATAGCATCTGTGTCTGCCATACAAAAGGGAGAAACAGACATCGATACACTACTGACTCTTGAGGCAATGGATATTGATGCCTTCGTTGTCAGGGTGAGGAGAAACGGGGCACCTATGGAATGGAAAAACTATGTAAAGGTACCTATTATCAACGGTGGAGATGGCACCAACCAGCACCCCACCCAAGCACTACTTGACCTCACCACTATGTATGAGCACTTTGGAAGACTAGACCTCAAGGTTGCCATTGTAGGAGACATACTCCACTCCCGTGTGGCAAACTCGCTCACCCAGGGGCTTCTCATGTTTGGAGGAAAAGTGCGTTTCTGCGGACCTAAAGAGTTTGTTCCTGCAAGATATGATGGTGTAGAGCTTATCACCGACAGTCTTGAAGAGGCCCTAGATGGTGTAGATGTTGTATATGCCCTTAGGGTGCAAAAGGAGAGAATAGAGAAACTACCAATCAACATAGATGAGTTTTTCAGGAGATACCAAATCAACCACAAGACCATAAAAATGGCACCAGAACACGCCGTGCTCATGCATCCTGGACCTTTCAACAGAAATATAGAGGTATCAGATAACATTGTGTACTCTGAACGCTCCCTTATTCTGCAGCAGGTGAAAAACGGGGTCTACTCCCGTATGGCTGTGCTTGAAAGGGTGGTTGGCTCATGAAACTCTACGATCCCATAAAAAAGACAGAGTATACAGCAGATATACCTACACCCCATGGCAGTGGTGAGGGACTCTTAGGAGTCCCTCTTTTTTTAGATATGCACACCCATGTGAGATATCCCCAGTTTGAGGGCTACGACACCCTTGGGGAGGCATGCCTAAAGGGTGGATTCGGCATATGCACTATTCAACCCAACACCAAGCCACGACTGGAAAGGGCATCTACCATTGAAATACACAAGAGGGCCTCACAGGGATATCCCGTCAAGTTTATCTTCACCGCCAGCTTGTTTGGAGAAGATACATCTATGGGTGTGGCATATTCCACCGATGGGCTGGAGTACACCGCAGAACAGCTGTGGTACGCTCTAAACACTCATACCCCAAGGCTACTGATGGACCACAGCCAGATATATGAGATAGAGGGCATGTTTTACCCCGGGGCACCTTACCCATCGTATAGGCCACTACGTGGTGAATCTATAGCCGTATTCCGTACGGTGATGCTGGGCATAGAGGCGGGCTGGAGCAGATTTCATATACAGCACATCACATCACCCCACACAGTAGAAAACATACAGCATCTGAAGAAGTATGCCAGTGTTACATCTGAAATCACACCACACCATCTGCTTTTATCTGCTGAGGACATAAGCACTCCAAACATGAAGATAAACCCGCCACTGGCACCAGAAAAGGATAGAAAAACACTCATTGACATGACAAAGAAAGGGCTCATTGATGTGCTGGCAACAGACCATGCACCACATCCACCTAAACCTGAAAACTATGAGAAAGCACCCTATGGCTCTTCACATATAGAGATAGCATTTTCGGCATTCTATACAGCACTTGGAGACATACACACGGTGGTAGATATGCTGACGGTCAAACCTGCAAAGATATTGGGGGTAGATATTCCCCCCATGCCAGAGAACATGGTTGTTATAGACCCAAAGGCCACATTCACTGTGGATAGCAAGGAGTTTGTCTCTCTTGGGAAAAATACGGCATTTGAGGGTATGACACTGGGGGGCAAAGTTGTTGGTGTAAAGATTGGTGGCACATGGAGATATTGGGAAGGGCAGTTTTTGGAGGTGTAAACATGCATAGGTGGGAAAACAAGACCATACACATAAAAAAGAGATTTAAGCTCACAGACGACACATATATACTGGTGCTAAGAGAACATATAGACTTCATACCGGGACAGTTTATTATGATAGAAAATCCTATGGCAACCCGCAAACCCTTTATACTGGGCTACTTTGGTGAAGACACCGCCCTTGCCATACAGGTGAAGGGTAAAGGCACAAGGTGGATTGTCAACCAGTCGGTGCTGAAGGCACACTACCCGCTGGGTAAACCATTTATACCACCACAGGGCAAAGGCATAACCATTGTCTCACCGGCCAGTTTGACATTTGGTTGCAGCATGTTCAGGGTATATGGCACCGATGTTTTGCTTGGCTCCCGTAAAGAGATACTCACAGATATACCCTTTACCTATGTCATAGGTGATAGTGCATTTGCAGACAAGATCAGAGAGATAAAAGGACACTACGACTACTATGTTGTCAACGGTTCACGGGGCATGGAAAAGTTTGTATACGACACCGTAGGAGAGGGTGTCTTTGTGTCCCTTGAAGAGTACATGGCATGTGGCATTGGTGCATGCAAAGGTTGTGCTATTCAGACAAAAGACGGCATCAAGCATGTGTGCACCGATGGCCCCATATTCAGAGGTGATGAAATATGGTTTTAAATCTCAGAAGCCCGCTGGTCGTAGCATCTGGCCCCGGTGGCATGGGTGAGTATATGGAGTTTATAGATCCTAAAGCTTTGGGTGCGTATATACTGAAAACCATTACACTACACCACAAAGAGGGGGCCACACCTCCGAGGATTAGGGCAGGGAAAGACTTTGTCATTAACCGTATAGGCCTTGAAAACCCAGGCATAGACACCTTTGTAGAAGATACCGTGGCTGGCAAATACGACCACCTCTTTGACAGGGTACCTGTAATACTCTCCCTTGGTGGAGACTCTCCAGATGAGTATAAGGAGATAGCAAGGCGGGCTCTTCCCATCATAGATAGATTCATAGCTGTGGAATACAACTTCTCGTGTCCCAATGTGGAAGCAGGAGGGCTTGCCATTGTCTCAGATAGAATGGTGCTAAAAGACATTATGGTATCTATCAGGGATATACTGAAAGATACATTCCTCATAGCCAAGTTTGGCATAGAGGGCATATTTGTAGAGCAGGCATCAGAGATGGTGAAAGACACAGGTTGGAACGGCATCACACTGATTAACACCATCAGGGGTATTGTGAAAACACATGACGGCTATCTCAGGGGAGGCATATCCGGTGCTGTGCTAAAACCCATTGGCATGAGGGCTGTATATGAGGTCAGACAGAGACACGGGGATATGTTTATCATGGCATCAGGTGGTGTGTATGCACCGGGCGATGTCAAAGACTACCTTGAGGTAGGTGCAAATGCCGTTCAGATAGGCTCGGCCCTATTTAAAAATCCATCAATTATTGGTGATATACATGAGGGCTTATCTGACAAATCATCGTGACAAATTGTCACGATAGGAGTTTTTGTGTCATGTTAGAGGTATTTTTGTCACATTAAAGGGCATATAGAAAGTTTCGATGTGACAATTTTAGATGGTTAACAAGACAAAATACGAATTTAACACACGGGATGCTAAAGTGAAGGCTACTTCACTGGGGTGTTTTACAATAGATAGTGAGGGGGGATGCAATATGAATACACCGGTACTGAGCCTTGACATGAAAGACCCACTGCATTTTATTGACACACACGGCAGTTTTGCCGTTGTCAAGGTGGGCCACAATCTGGCGGTCAATGGTAAGGGTATCATTTCAGCCTTGGCAGACAGGGGACTAAAGGTCATTTTGGATTTAAAATTTGTAGATATCCCATCAACTGTAGAACGCTCTATCAAATCTTGGGACCATGAGGCCATTATAGGTTTCACCGTGCACTCTGCATCGGGACTTGAGGCCATGAAGGCTGCACGGCAGGCAACAGACAAGCATGTCTTTGCCGTTGTTAAGCTGACATCTATACCGGGCACGCTGGAAGATTACATGGATACCATACAGAAGCTGTATGAGATAGGGCTTGACTTTGTGTTGCCTGGACAGTGGGCTATAGCACTGAGAGACAAGCTGAAAGATGCCGCCTTTCTTGTGCCCGGTATACGCATGGAGATACCGGCGGGAGATCAAAAAGATGTCGTTTCCGTAGAAGATGTAAAGTGCATAGCAGATTACCTCGTGATAGGTAGAGAAGTGTATCTATCTGAAAATCCCCGTGTTAAGATGCAGAAGATTAAAGACTCATTGGGTGTAGGGAGGGACGGATATGGAAACTGTTATTAAAAAGCTCCTTGAAGAGACCGGCGCACTGCAAAAAGGGCATTTTATACTCTCTTCTGGCAAACATTCTGAGTACTATGTGCAATGTGCAAGGCTGTTTGAAAACCCATCTATTGGCGACACCGTAGGTGCTATGGTGGCACAGCTCATCATGAAGTACAGACCCCAAACTATTGTGGGACCTGCCATGGGCGGTATTCATCTGGCATACAGTACAGCCAAGTATATGGGGATAAGAAATATCTTTGCGGAAAGGGAAAAAGATACGGGCAAGATGGCCCTCAGAAGGGGTTTCACGGTCTCAACCGGCGAAAAGGTTGCCGTTGTTGAAGATGTCGTCACAACAGGTGGCTCTGTCAAGGAGGTTATACAGGTGCTAAGAGAACATGGGGCCGATGTGGTAGCCGTGGCATCTATTGTGTATAGGGGGCAGAATGTAGACTTTGGCGTACCATACCACTACCTTATCAAGCTTGACTTTCCTGTTTATGAACCTGAAAACTGCCCTCTGTGTAAACAGGGTATACCGGCAGTCAAACCGGGCAGCAGAAAGTAAGGGCTGAAAAGGCAAAGTCATAATAAAGTGGGACACATGGCCGGCAAAATAGCTGGTGGGTATCGCCCAGCTTCACTTAGTCAATAAGCGCAAGCCAATGCGGAGATAGAAAAAGGTCAACCAATAAAGTAGTGTATTCGGCCAGTAGACAAGGAAGAGACTGCTACCGGTGGAGGCTTCATAGTGTGCCCACTACAAAAGAGGGGTAGCCCTTGTTTGTATAACAGCCACAAAGAGGATTTAATATGGTTTATCCTATGAATTAGATTTATTCAATAACTCGAACAATGATAATGCCACAGGAAACGATCCTTTAGAAAAGATCTATGAACTGACGCTGGAAAGAGAAAAACAGAAAGAGTGAAATTACTGGAAGAGGAATACAGTAACAACATGTAGCCTTCACAAGAGAAGAACTTTTTAGACAACTTCGCACTATAAAAGAGAAGAAGGGGGCTTATAGCCCCCTTCCTATTTAGATACCTTTGTCTTCTGATGCTTTTACATAGAACATAAGGCTATCATACTGACCATCGGCATTCTCATCTTCTGCAAGGAAAATATAGTCATAGCCATCCTTCTGCCCAACATAGTAGACATCTACACTACCATCATCGTTGGTATCCTTATAGATGTCATCATCTGACACATTGACGCCAAATGCTTCATTGACAACAGTCTTTATAAAGGCCCTCATACCCTTCTCTGTATAGTCGTCTTCCTTGTCTCTTAGGTCGTTACCAAAGTAGATAACATGGCCTACCTCTTCCTGATGCATGTCTATAAATGCCATCTCCGTAGCCCACCCATAGTGAACACCAAGGTCGCCATATAGCTCTTCCATAAATTGCTTGTAAATCTCAAATGGTCCCTCAGCAGGTATATCATCGATATAATCGGTGAGCCCTACCTTGGGAGCTGTACACACCCTGACATCTCCACCCTCAAGAGAATGGACCTCTCCATCAAGGCCTTTCTCCTGTAGATATGCCTTTACCTCATCTTCGCCGGCACCTGATATATCAAAGCATAGGGCCTCTTCATCTTCGGGGAAGTTTTCAAAACCATCTACACCGGTATCTGTTAGCAGAAGATAGGTAGCTTTAAAGTGTCTTGCAACATCTGCCCACTCAGGGGATGCTACATAGTCAAGAACATGATTGATGACATCAGAAAACACGGCCTTGGTCTGATTAGAATCTGAAGACTGTTTAGCATTATCTTCTCCTTTACTTTCCTGATCACTTTCAGAAGACATGTTCTCTCCTATCGCCATCTTCCAAGGACCGGCTATATAAATCTCTAAGTTCTTCGGCGGACCATTGTTGATAGCTATATACAACACCTTACCATCTTCATCGTATGTGTAATAGCAAGCATCTCCATCACACCCAATGTAATCTTTGTCAATATCAACACCAGCATGCTTAAATAGATCGTATATGTAGGAAACAACATCACCATTAAAACTGCTAAGATTATAAGACAACTTACTTCTAAAGAATGTGCCCTTATACAAATTGGACGGCTCATCGGCATTTCCCGGTGCTGTTTCATTACCCTTGTATGGAATAGTGATATAA
This sequence comes from Dictyoglomota bacterium, assembly GCA_013153035.1. Classification (GTDB taxonomy): domain Bacteria; phylum Coprothermobacterota; class Coprothermobacteria; order Coprothermobacterales; family JAADFF01; genus JAADFF01. Next base: position 6,986 of record JAADFF010000075.1, read on the forward strand.
AAGCTATCCAAAGATGCCAGTGTACCAGGTATGTTCTCTATAGCATACTTGTAAAAACCTATCAGACCACTATTTTCGCTATCTTCTATAGCACTTTTCAGGTCGTAACCTATGCTATCTATATCATCAACAGACAAAAATAAAATATGTTCAGCGGTAAAGTAAGTATAGTTATCATTATCGGTTGGTAGTCCAAAAGCAGTAAGTACTTCTTCAGCCTTAACATCTGCAGGAATGTCAGGTAAATACAATCCACCCACAAAGCCGCCAGCACCAACATACATATACTGTACATAGCAAGAATAGTCTTTACCTATAGAAGCAAACTTTTGAGGGAAATGGTTAGCCATCCACAGTTTCAAAGGGGCATATGCACCTTCCGCTGTACACTTATTAATACTAATAGCAGAAGCTCCACCAGATTGGCTTTCTTCCTTACTAGAATTTGCCTCCGTTGTCTGAGAATTACCATTTGAAGCAGAGTTGTTGGAAGCGGGACCACAGGCTGTCAGTATCATTGACAAGACAATAAAAACAACAACAAAGAATAACAGTCTCGACACTCTTTTCACACTAATACACCTCCATAGAAAAAACTGACGGGAAAGTATCCCTACTACATTTTACAAAACTTTGAGAGGTGATAAACTTATTTCACACACCTATGTTAACAACACCAATATAGGTAGCAAGGAGAAAATGGTCAGCCTCATCGGGATAAGAAGTGACATATGCAATAGCATCACGTGTAGACATATGCTCTGGATAGATACCGGAAACCTTTTTCCTCATATATTGCCATACACGAAAACGGTTATACCATGGAATAGAAGGATGGTATATACCAGATGGTACATAGAGATACGCTACCGAAAAACCCACAATGGCAGCAAGAAACGCAAAGTATGTTAGCCCAAAGTAAGGAATAGCCCACGCCAGTGTAGACATGAAATAAGATAAAGAATATGTAGATTTATACTTATCGACTACCAATGATGCCCGTCTAGGCAATGTAAATGGGGGATACTTGTCAAAGGGCTTGGGCGGAGTAAATTCGGCAATGAGATGATTATAAAGTAAAATACTAATATGTTGAACACGGGTGATAGGCATACGCTCACCATCCACATTGAGATTAATATCAACCTCTGATAGATACTTTTCCATTGTGGATAGATGCAGAGCACATTTATATATCTCTTTATCATAGGAAATCTCAGACTTTTCTCTAACCGATGCCTTCTTCAAAACATCACATACTTCATCTAAAACAAGAGAGATACCATCGCACTTTTTGACATATAGAATAATGTCACCATCGCCTTCGGGTATATTATTGGTAACAACAATACCTGCTTTCACCATATCAAGAAAAGTACCCCAAAACACATATTCACCAACAGATTCATACTTAATCATGTGCTCGTATATACTAGAAGGCACCCGGCTACGGGTAAGAAAGGCAGAGTATATCTTATAAACATCCTTACCTTCAACAATATCTTCTATCATCTGAGGCTGATACAGGGCGCCCCTTCTATATGGCTTACCCACATCGGCAACAACCGTATTAATATTTGTGGCTGCTTCCTTATAAAAGTGTATTAGATACTCTTTTGTGTGCATATACACTCTATAAGAGACATAACCCATGACAAGTGCCATAAATATAAAGGGAACGGTATAGGTAAACACCCAATTCGTGTTTTCAGATTTGAATACAAAGTAAAGGGACAAAATCAATGAAAAAATAAGATATCCCCATACATATCTAGCCGTTTTATACCTCTTAATAGCCTTTAGAATACTTCCAATCTTCCCCATATGTTTAGTATACATCTCACACCACACACAACAAGACTTTTTTCAACACCCTAATAGGAAAAAAACCCAGTACCAACAAACAACCTTCCTATATAATATGATACTCTGAAAGCAAAAGATATAATTTTGTATACAATAATATATGCGGAGGTGATAACATTGAGAAAGATGAAGATTATGATGAAGTCAGAGGCAGTGCTAAAGCACACCACCCGTAGAGGGCTCACAATATATGGAGTAGCCCTTCATTCGGGTATCTCACCAACGCATATGTACAACATGATGAGCGGAAGAAGAAATGCCAGTCCACGTGTGGCACTAGCTATAGCCAAGACACTGAGGGTAGATGTTACCGATATCTTTGATATCAGCTACCAGACACAAGACCAGCCCGAAGCATAACCTCTGAGGGACGCAGGCTGTGTATATCTGCATAGATATCAATAATACGACCGGCCACATCTCTACACTCTGCATAAGCACGCCTAATAATCTCAAACACAATGTCGTCGGAAGAAACCTCTACAAGCCTGCGTATCCCACTTTCTGATATATCTTTGAGTATGCACGGTTTTTTCACCGTATACAGCAGCGCCCCCATATGTATGTGCTCATAGGTTTCCTCGGGATACGCTTTTATCCACTCATGAAAAACAGTGTCAGTAATAAGAGGTAAAAAGACCTTTAGTGAAGAAGAAACAACCTCAGCAGGAGAACACTCCATTAAAATCTGATGTGCATAGGCCTTCAGGCTGTACATCATAGCCAATATCTGATCTTCAGGAAGTAGTTTTAAAGTCTCCTTCAATAAAGACACAGGGACTCTTTCTAATATAGTGGTAAATGTATTTCTGAACACAAATATCTCTAGCCATCGTGATAGCTCTTTCGGTGGAATATGCTCCCACATATCCCTATCTGCAGTGTGGATAATATCCTCAACAAAGTCAATATCCACATAAGACATAAGACGCCACAGAGTATCATGGTAAATACCATTTGACACCATGTAGGTGATAATATTCCTTATCAAACGCTCAGGTAAAGCATCTATAACCTCCCGCAACTTTTCATCATGGGTAGCTATCCACGGGACAAATGCAGGGGGAAACATATCATAAGAAATCTCTCTTCCATGCCTAAGCAAAGCATATACAGACTCTGGAGAAAGCTGTGGTATAACACCATCCGGTGCATCTACATATTTACCCTCTCTGAGCAATACATCAATATCTTCTGCATTAAGGCGGGCAGCAGCATCCTTTGATAAACGATACAGCTCGTGGAGAGATATGTGCTTCTCCTTATAAAGGGATATAGCCTCGTGTGGAGACAGGTCATCTTCTTTAAGAAGATGACTGTAGCCTATATATGCCACATCGTAGGGGGAAAGGATACCTTTTTCAAGGAGAACCTTCGCAACATTTTCAGAAATGGGTATATCCTGCCACCGAAGCCCTTTCGTATTTTCAAGAAGAGATATCTGTTTCTCTTCAGGTAAATCCCCCCACCAACCAAGAGACACAAGCTTATGTATATTCTGCGGTGTAGGAATGGTGCGGAGACAACTAAGAAACCTTCTGTCTGGCATATACCCCTCCTGAACATACTCATCACCATACACCTCTAAACTGCGGCATATGGACTTTTCCGAAGCAAGCCCCTCCTTATACAGCCACCGCATAGTAGACGGTCTCACGGGAATCTGCACACTGCCACTAAAGGATACCCCATGGTCTCCCAAACACAGAAGCATATCCTCACTGTCTATATAATCAGCAGACACAGAAACATGAACCGTGTCTTCCAGTCTACATATCTCACGCCACATCAAGTGGGGATACTTTTCTATGGCCTGTTTCAAGAAATCACCCTGTAGAAAATCCTTGACATATGGAATATCATCTTCTGTCATATGCTCTACAGCAAGGGCCGGCAGATACTGGGCCAAAAATGTCATCACCCTCTGCCTACCCCACATCTTCATGAGTCCATCTACTTTCTGAGGCACATGAGAAAGTATCCATGTCACATCGTCTTCATCAAGGTCTTTGAAAACCTCTTCGGGCATATAGGCCAGATATGTGGGGTTTTTCTCTTCTATAAACTGTTTCCATAGGTGGGAAGGCATACACCGCGCTACAGAGAGGTCTTTATCAAGAAGCCCCAAAATATCTTTTTCAGACAGTAAAGAGCAGTCATCTGTTTCTTTCCATAGTTTATACCTCACAGCCAGGGGAGCCTCTTGCACATCAATGCCACTGTCATAGACAATTTTCCACAAATTTACATCGTCTTCACCTGCAGAGACAAGCACAGACTTTAGCCTCTGAGGTTGTAGATACTGCCAAGTCTCTTTTATCTCTCTTATACATGTATCGGGCATCTTATCTACCAGATACGCCATATTACCGGTAAATGGTATATCTCCACTGCATATAAGGAAGACAAGGGCACGCTCATCAAGATACTCGGTAAACTTATGGGCCTGCTGCTGCATACGCCTGCTATGGTAGACCCCTTCTGGCCAGTGCTGAAACAGTGGCTCTATATCGTCCACTCTGTCTGCCAACACACCAAGGACAGAAAGGGGGAACTTTTCTTTGTGGGCAAGAAAATCCTTTGCAGAGAGGGTTACATCCTCTGCAAGCACCCTCAACACATCTACATCATCTATCTGAGCCAAGATATCCCATATGTCTTCCTTCATAGAGGCAAGTAGTGCCTTTCTCCTCCCGGCATCAAGAGATAAGAGCACCAGTGCCTTCTGCTGACCACTGAGTCTGTCCCATATTGGGGTATCCACAAGGGTATGCCCATAACCCTTCATAATGATGTCAGATATAAAATGTTCATCGGCATACTGGAGCACCTCATGTATAAGGGCATGTGTCACGATACCCTTTGTCTTCATAAGGGCATATACATCTTCATACATCTCTCTTTTTAGAAGCTCTTCTACCCCACTCTTCACATCAACACCATCAAGAAACGCCCACCTTTTCACCATATGGTAAGGGGCATTTTCAGGCACACCGTTTTCATACATGACTTCAAGCATACCGTCGGGTATACCTACAAGTATACGGGAGAGTATTTCCCCGTGTTTTCTAAACACCTGTGGTGGAGCACTTTCCCACGGCACCCGTATGGTGGCAAGCACATCATCAGATGGAGCTACGGCCATAATGTGCTTCCACAGGCTATCTTTGTCAAGAAGAGAATACATACCACTTTTTAGTATGCACCGTGAGATGTCTTCAGAAGGCCTTATCATGGCAAGGTGTTCACCATCAAGGGACGATATAAGGGCACATATAAAGGGCATAGGTATACCCCGGGCATCAAGACCGTGGCTAAGCCACAGGAGTAAAAGCTCTGGGTATACCTCTTTTTCTCCCGATAGACTAT
>JAADFF010000084.1 GCA_013153035.1 Dictyoglomota bacterium
TTCCTCAAAACGCTTGACATCCTCTTCTTTAATTTCACCCGCTTGCCAGACAATAGAAGAACCTATCTCTATCTCCTCACCAGTTTCAGCGTTAATAACCTTATCTCCACATTTAGCATATAGGGTGTCGTCGGAGGCATCAAAGAAGTACTGGCATCCTTCCTCTATAAGGGCAGGATCAATATCAAGTTTTATAAACGGAAAAACCTTATTACCTGTTTCATCATAAATACCATCTATTAATATTTCATAGACATGCTCATCATCTTCATCGCCTATCTCAAAGAGATACTCGCCAGAGGTAGCATCGACAACACCATCATCACAAACATACACAAACTTACCATCGGTAAATGCCGTAAAACATCCCTCTGGTGCTATGGGAACAGGCACACCTGGAGTGGAACTGACAACAACATCTTTAGCAACTTTCCATCCAACGAGGTCCGCTGCTCTGATCTCTGTAAGGTTTTTAGCAGGAACCTTGACAGTCATCTTAAACATACCTGTCTTTATTTGTTCGGGTAATATATGTTCCAAGAACTTTCTGAGAAGTCTTTCATCAAGTACAGTACCTGCAGAGATAGCATAGTGAGAAGATGCAACATCTGAAACAACTTCCGCACCATCAAGAAGCTTGACAAGTCTATCGTATATAGAAGGAATATTCCATATTTCATGAATATTATCCTGCTCCATATTTGTCTGCAGAATATGCTCAATGGTACCCTTCATCGCTGGGTCATCTATTCTTTCAAGAGACTTCATAAGACGTTCTTTAATAGAAAAGTCGGATACATATCCGAAAGCACGCATAAAGAGAGAAACAGGAATATTTTTATACTTTCTGTCCAGGGTAATGGTATATCTTGTACGATTAGTATTACCCTGTTTTCTCTCCTTCAGAGAAACATCTACCCAGGTACCTGTTTCTGGAATGAGACTGGCAAGCCATTCTCTTTCTCCTATCTGAAGGTATATACCGGGGCTTCTAATAATCTGATTTACAATAACACGCTCAACACCATTGACAATAAAAGTCGCTCTCTCGGTCATCCATGGTAGAGTGCCCATGTTAACCCAATCTTCGCGGCTTTCACCTGTCTCCAAGTTTGTAATACGGGTTTTTAACCTGATAGCCTTGGCATAGTCCCTTCCCTGATAACGACACTCTTCAGGATCAAGAACCCGCTCTTCACCGGCTATCTTTACCTTGATATCCTCAAAGGCAAAGTCGATAAATTCTAATCTCCATTTACCATATTCAATGGGAGAAAACCTTTTAAGGAGTCTTTCAAACCAACCCCAATGAATCTTGGGAACTTCATTCTCTCTACCCTCATTTTCTTCTCCCATTACTACCTTCTTGATAAAATCGTTAAAGGATTTACGCTGAATCTCAAGAAAATCGGGATACTTCCAGTTGGGAACTTTCGTTACTTCCTTTTTCCCAATAAGCTCTTGTACCGTGACTCGTTTTGTCATTTCCAAGCCCCATCACCCCTCCAAAGCAAAATATAAAAACAAACACATGGCATACCTACCATGCGAAGGAATATTATATCACAAAACTGCCCAATTTATATAAATCATATGTACCCCCCAAGCGAAGTACTAATACAGTGATATATTATACTGCAAATATATCCTTTTACAGCAAACTCTCACCGATATCTCTACGATAAAACTTGCCCTCAAATATAACCTCCTCTGCCTTTTTATAAGCCTCTTTAACAGCCTCATTATATGTATTGCCTTTACCCACCACAACACAGGGACGCCAACCTGATACATGGAGCATCCCCTCTTCTTCTTGGACATGATCAAAATATATATTTTCCATGCTGCCAACTATTTTCAACACACTGTCAGTGTAATGATAAGGTGCACCTTCCGAAACAAGTGACAATGCAACACTAGCACCAAAAGGCTTAAGATTTTCAGGTAATCTACCAAAAGCTGTATCTTTTATCATGCGAACAAATCCGGCACTATCAAGCGGCACTATAGCCTCAGTTTCAGGATCACCAAGTCTGACATTATATTCCAGCACTTTAATACCATTGTTTGCTGCCATAACACCAAGATATAAGAATCCTTCATAAGCAAGAGATTCCTTCAACATAGCCTTAATCGTTTTACCAACAAGGTCTTTAATAAGACCAAATAACCTGTCATCTATACGTATAGGAGCCACTGCTCCCATACCACCTGTATTAGGTCCCCTACCATGGTCATATAACCTCTGATATTCCCAAACCATGGGAAGAATAACATAGTCTCCCGAGCTAATAAGAACCTGAACAGCATATTCTTCACCAGGTGTAAACTCCTCAACAACAAGTCCTTCACTCCACATGCCCTCAAATCCCGATGTAATCACTTTAGCTCCTATATCTAAGGCTTCAGATATAGTTGGCAAAATAAAAGAACCCTTACCTCCCTGTAGTGTAGGAATTTTTATTACGTACGGTGGTTCGAATTCTTTTAGCGCTCTTTCAAGCTGTGAAAGTGTATGTACTATACGAAACCGGGGAGTCGGTATAGAATGTTTTACCATAAATTCTTTAGCAAATACCTTATCGGCCTCGAGCATTGCAGACTTTGATGTAGCTCCAATAACTTTTATTCCCTTGGCCTTTAACTTATCAACAATACCAAGAACCATGTATTCAGTAGGCCCAACAATAACAATATCTGGTGCAAATGATATTGTGGCATCAAGTATTTCATCTGCTGTTTCTTGCACTTTTTTTATAGGAATACCACTCCATTTCATTCCATCATTACCGGGAACAACAAGCGTATCAAATCCACTATCTATAAATGCTTTGGCTATAGAATGTTCTCTAGCTCCAGCTCCTAAAATTGCTATTTTCATATCGTCTCCCTCCTTTTCAGGCACATATCATTTTACCTGTCAAAAAGAAAAAAGAGAGCGGATATCCGCTCTCTCCAATCTAGAGGGAGATGTATTACTTCAAAAGTGCAAGAACCTTATCAGCCTTTTCGGCAATATTTCTATCAAATAATGCTACGGTGGGTAACATCCATCTCATGCGATATCTCATATCTCCATCTTTATTTTCTCCAAGATAAGCAAACTCTATACGACCAAATCCCACTTTCTTTTCAAGCTTGCGAGCTTCTCTAAGAAATCTTCTTGCCACACCAGGCAGCTCATCAAATGTGTGAAGTCTTCCTTTCTGACCTCTACTCTTCTCAAATGCCACTGTTACACCTACACTGTGAAATGCATCAATTAGATGAGCCCATTTGTTTTTCTTAAAGAAAGCAAGCATTAAACTAGCAGCTGGAGTCCTTACAACCTCTATAACCTGTGGCTCTTCCAAATTATCGTCCTCTATTACCAAATTCACTATCAAATATGCCATACCATGGTAACCCTCTATATGAGCCCATAATTTAGCATTTTTAGGAAGTTCCTCTACAACAGATTTGACTTCATATTGTATACCCTCTTCGTCTTCATAAGTATCTCCAGGCTGCCTATTGTCAGAAGTAGGAGCAGAAAAATATGTCATCTGGCCACCCTTCATACCATAAAGCAGGTCTATTCCTAATCTCTTCAAGAGCTTGACATTATACTCTCTTGCCTTTTCTGGCTGGCCCAATGTCTCAAATACCAGTGTTCCCAAGGCCATTTCTTCTTTTTCTGTAAGTACCTCTGGATCAACCCAAACTCTATGCTTCACACATATCCCCCCTTATAGAATAAGGTCGATAGCAGATAAAGCCTTTTCTACCTCAGTAGCGGTGGGTTTACGTGTGTCCTCGGAAATTGTCTTGATAACACGACCAGATAACAAGAGCAATGTGCCAACAAGCTCGGGCAATATATCGACAACCTCTTTAGATAGTGGTACCCATTTACCAAGCTTAAGATAGGCGATGATAGGTTCAACATCAATCTCCTCTTCAAGCTCATGGAACTTTTTCATATATTCCTTAATTCCCTTTGTTAGAGGAATATCGTCGAGAACTACCTCCTCGGCTTTTCTTCTCTCGGCCTTCTCCATTGCAATGTCAAACAAATCCCTCAGCACCCTCTCTGTATGCTCAATAATCCTCTCTGCCTTGCTCTTATCAATATCAAGGCCAACACCCCTACGGAACAAAATCTGAAGTTTCTTGTAAGAAGCTACACCCACATGTATCATCTCCTTTCATGTTTTTATGTGCACTTTTCATGTACCATATTAGAAAAGGGGTTATTCAAGTAATGAAGACAAATGCTATAAACTATTACAACCAATTGGGGAAAATTTACGATAGCGAATATCAGACATCCTATTGGCTACTTGATTTTTCTGTTTCTCTTGTACACATTAAGCAGTATCTATCATCTAATATGACACTTATAGACATAGGGGCAGGTACAGGTACATATACCTACTACTTAAAATCGTTTGTAAAATCAATCGTTGCTATCGAACCCGCTCCCAACATGGTTGGAGAATTTAAAAGAAAGAATCCAGATATTCCAATAGAAATAGCTAGAGCGGAACATATACCATTTAATGACCATTATTTTGATATGGCCATAGCCATGGGCGATGTCCTTAGTTATGTAGGCAATCTCGAAAAAGCTATGAGGGAAATACACCGTATTCTTAAACCAGGGGGATATCTAATAGCATCTGTAGATAATTTTCACTTCTTTATCAAAGACGTACTAAAACATGGTTCACAGCTAGACATAGAAAAGCTTGTAAAAACAGGAAAAACAACTATAGGCAACAAATTTTTCCAGTTTGAGACACAAACCTTTCGGTATACAGACATTCCTCAGCTTGCAGAATACTATGGATTTATTCACAAAGACATGATCTTCAAGCTGGTTGCTTTTACAGAAGATGAGCCAATTTCCGATATTAATCATGGTATATCTGTTGAATTTCAAATTAACCGACATGTTGAATTTGTAGGGAATGCCCAGCATATACAGTTTGTATGGCAGAAAAGAAGGTGACAATATGAAAAACGTATTTAAGGTTATAGTATTCTTGTTGGTAATATTGAGTATTCTATCACCGTCTATATATGCTGACAATGTTGATAATGCTGAAATTATTGGTATTCCAGACATACACAGACCAGATCCCTTACTCATTGAAAGCCCAACAGATTTCTGGCTTTCCTCTCTCATATGGCAACCGCTAACATGGTATGAAAACGGGCAGATATACCCTGTGATAGCGGAAAGCTGGACATCATCAGGCACATTGTGGACCTTCAAAATCAAAAAACACCTTGTATGGCAAAACGGTACCCCTATTACCGCTACAGACGTTGTCGAAACATACAACTATCTATTACATATGCCTATAAACCACCGGAGAGGAGCTACTATATGGTTACTTATTAGCAATATCAGAAGTGTAGAAACAGCCTCTAACAATACTGTTGTCTTTCATCTATTTAAACCTGATAGTAACTTTGCACGTGATGTCACATCAAACATCTTCATACTGCCTAAGTATCTAAGAACTCTTGACATTACAATCAACCATGCTTTTTGGGGTAGTGGCATGTACTATATAGTAAATACCTCCAGCGGTAGCATATTATTAAAGCATAATCCCATGTACAAAGGGTATATTCCATACCCAGAAACTTTGATATTTACAAGTACAATAGCACAAACATCCAACTACATAACCTATCCTTCAATCAATGGCACGCAACAATACAATGTAGCTATAAGGCTTGTATTCAACACACAGAAAGAACCATTTACCACATGGCCTTACAGATACCTGCTTATTGCAACACTACCTTACGAAAAACTCAGTACAACAGGGACAGCGGGAACCCCATGTCTTATCAAAAGTCCGTTGTGCCACTCCAGCCTCCACATTGACAGATTGGTATTCAACGTCAACGAGTTTATAGATAATTACAGTATAGATATTAACAGATTAAAAAACCTCACATTAGCAGTACCCCCACATCTTACAGACACAGCAAAGCAGATAACAGAAAGATGGAATAAAATAGGTATACACGTCGATATAAAAATCGTTTCTACTTATACTCTCATGCATAGTCCTCCCAATGTGAATATGATTCTTATTCCTGTAGGTGGAAGCACGAGCCCTTACACTTTAGCATCACCTGATTTCCCATTTTCTCACTGGAACTATCCTAACTTTTTTATCAAACTATCCGAAGGTATTACAGGGGATCACACTAAACTTGTCACAGCCCTTGAGATATTAGATTACACTTATCCAAGCACAACCATACTTTTTCCTAAGATATATACACACATTAGTAAATCGTACTTCCGAAAACACATTGCCGGATTAGGAATCCCCATGCTAACATCGCCTATTGATGATCCAACAATACTTATAACATCAACTACAGAAACACAAAAAACAGCCAGTACAAGTACCACCACAAGTACTACCAATAAATGGATGACCTTTTTGAAAATCGGGTTAATAGCTGTTATAGGTATATCATCAGTACTACTACTCCTTATCTTTCTAATACCTCGAATAAAATTATTGTGGAAAAAAACTACACATTTCCCAACTCTCCTTATATTTGGAAATATTGGTATGCTCCTTACCAAACTAAAGAAAACAGTATTGTTTAAATACAAACTATCTCAAATCTCCGCAAAGAACAAGGATACTGCAGAAACAGAGGGAAAAACCCAAGAAGAAGAGCAACAACAATCTGCAGAAAAGAAAGAAATCCGAGAAATAGAAACAACACAACATGTAAGGAAATTATTTATAGCAAAGACTATCAAACTAAGAAACTTTATGAACAACATCAAATCGGTATTATCATCTACCTTGGGTAAACTTGCAGAAATAGGCAAACATGTTCACGAGGTCATATCAGAAAAACTAAAAATTCTCAAAGAGAAGACAAGAAAACCTAAGGTTCATCCAACCGATGAAATGCTAAAGAAAACCACAGAAACTATTATCAGCCATATAGAAAAAGTTGGCATGCACGGAGAAGAAATTATCCCCGAAGACACAATTCCAGCCTCTCTATCTGAGCCAAACAGAGAAGCTAACACTCAGGCAAAAGAGACTTTAGAAAACAACGATCTTATCCCAGCATTATCGGATGAAGATATAGAAAAACCTGCATTGAAAGACTTAAATGAACAAGAAGAAAAGCCAGAAGAAATATCATCACAAGGGACAGAAACCCAAGATAACGAGACTACTCTTTCAGAAGCCATAACAGAAAGTTCGCCAAAAACAATTTCGACTTTATCCCAAGACGAAACAATAATTACTCCTTCTGAAGAACATAAAGAAAAAACTCAGAAAGATGAAGAGACATCAATAAAAGAAGAAATCCCACAACAAGAAAATTTTTCAGATACCACAATACCTCAAGGAGAAATGGAAAATCTTAATCCTCAAGAAACCGATGAAAAAGAAAAAACTTCTACAAAGTTGAAAGATATAGACAACACTTCTCATGAATCTGAATCAACATATCCAACTACCCTTTCTCAAGAGGAGATAGAGAAACTATTTGAACAGAAAACAAAAGCAATATCAGATGAAGAAACACCACATGACGAAATACATCAAACCAATGAATCATCTCAAGAGGCAGAAGCTCAGGAAGGCAACCAAGAATCTACATCTAACACTCTTTCTCAAGAAGATATAGAAAAGATACTTACCGAACAACAAGTAAAAGAAGATAAACCAGAATCCCCAAAAACAGATTGGAATAGTGAATCTCAAAAAGCCAAACAACAAGAGACATCAGAAAACAATACTACTCAAGAAACTCACAAAGCTAGTTCTCTATCACAAGAAGAGATTGAAAAATTATTCGCACAGCAGACCGGTGAATATGAAGAAGTACCAATAACTACAGAAGATGTATCATCAGAAGCAGTAAACCAGCAAAATGCTCCTCAAGACACACTTACACAATCCAATCTATCCCATGAAGATATTGAGAACCACACAACACAGCAAGAAAAAGCTTCTGAGATGGTAGACAAAACAGCAGCCATATTAGCACAAGAAGACACCCCAAAAACAACACTCTCTCAAGAGGAAATAGAAAAACTTATTACTGAACAAGAGAACAAGGAAGAGAAGGAAAAACTCGAAGAAAATAACGATAAGGAGGACGGCTAGTGAATATATATGACCTGGTAGATAAACTTGTCAAAGCCCATCCTATATTAGGTCCACTAATATTAATTCTCATTGCTATAGGTATATTTGCTTCATCTATTCAAAGTTACATGTTACTTATGAGGATTAAACAAAAGCGCAAAAATAAAAGAGCCCCTTAATGGAGCAGGATACCACCGGCACAGGGTTCAGGTGCCTACCGTTGCTCCCTTTCGGGCCTGGCGGGGTTCAGCACCCTACCCTTGCAGTGGTCCTGCCCCATTAAGGGGTCAAAATGAAAAATGGCGGAGAGGGAGGGATTTGAACCCTCGGAGGGCGATTAACCCTCACCCGCTTTCCAGGCGGGTTCCTTCGGCCGCTCGGACACCTCTCCGACGCAAAGTATTATATCATGTGTATCCCGTAGTTGACAAGTAGGATATAATAAGAGCATGATGGATAGAGTATCTGTAACAACACTAACAAAAGGATGTCCCTTGTACATTAAGCTGTCGGAAATGTATCCTATAAACTCTTCTTCTATAGAAGCATCATTCGGAACATGGGTTCACGGGGCCATAGCCGAAGGAACAAAAGCCATACTAAATAAAACTCCTATACAAATCGATGGTTTGCTCATGTTTTCTGCAGAAAGCCAGCACGACCCTCTAATAAAACAAATGATAGGCGATAAAGCATTGCTATCAGAGGCATTTCGTATGGTCCAAAACGCCCTTGAATATATAACCAATATTGATATACCCGATAATGTACCAATACTTATAGAGGAAAAACTTGAGGTATTCATAAGAGAAATACCAACCATCATTGTCGGTATATTAGACTTTGGATACGGTAACACCATCATAGATTGGAAAACAGGCTCATTTAGTGCCGAAGAACACCACATACAGCTAAAGATATATGCATATATGGCATACACTCTTGGCATTATGAATCCTCCTATAGAAGTTAGAGATGTATATTTGGGTGGAGATAAACCCAAGGTAGTAAAAAGTCAGATAACAGAAAAAGAACTCACACAAACGCATGACTTTATAGTAAAACTTCTTAAAGCAAGCAAGGATAACCCTCAACCTCATCCTTCCGACGCTTGTGGGCTATGTGAATATAAATTCCGATGCCCGCTATATTTTAGGTTATCTAAAGAAGCAAATATTATGAGTAAAATCAAAAACATCTCACAAAGACTTGACCACGCATACCAGTATAGAAAACTAGGCATGGAGCTGAAATCTCTTGCAAACAAGCTCGATGCTATGGCCAACAAGCTCATCGACAAGCATGCAGAATTACGCAAAACAATCACACACACATCTGCACCCAACAGCATCATAGAAGAAAAAGTATGGGCTAGTGGCATTATCCCGCTTATTGACAATTTATCAGAAAAAGAAAAGCATCAACTGCTCATAGCCCTCCTAAGAGATACTGCAACAATAAAAACTGAAATCTTACCTTCCAGTATTAAAGAGAAACTCAATATACTGAAAGACATCGACAGAAAGAAAATTCGCAAATTCATGTAAAACCTTGTAAAATATATTCAGAAAGGAGGGCTGTAGCATGAGTCCATGGTATGACATTATTAAAAGTGGTGACCCAGTATTTGTATCCTACACATCTGACAAGTGGCATGGTGCCTTTATGGGTAAAGCGGATATAATAGATGTCTACAATATTACCCTCACCCCAGAAATAGGAGAAGCATTTATTAAAACAGGCTTTGATTGCGATGTGATTGTGACATCAGTAAACAATGAAAAAAGTTTTTATCTAACTGGTATAGTCTCTTTACACGAGAACGGCATTGCTAAAATTAGTATCAAGACAACCCCAGTAGAACTCACGCAACATCCTCCTGAACTTCATCGTTTCATGCTCCCCGGTAAGTTAACAATTTTAGACAGTGAAGAAACGTTCGATATTGCTGTGAGATCTATAGGTATCAACGGAGCTATAGGTATAATTCCCGAAAACCCTTCAAGATTGGGAAAGCATAGAGAGCAGGAGATTATGATGTTCATGGAAGTACCTGTAGAACAAGGTATCTTTCAATCTTTATTAAGAGGCAAGATAGAACATGTCATCAAATACCGTCATATGAAAAATTGGAGCGAGTTATACATCTCATTTATGTTAAGTGAGATGACCACAACATCTGTCCAGCAGATAGCGGCCACATACAATAAACCTATCAAGGTAGACCTAACTCCTAAAAAGGGAGGTATACTTGGAAGGCTACTGGGCGGTTAACCTGCCCAGTAGCTCCTGATATGCGCTGTCAAGCCACCTCTTCATAAGTGAATATTCCCTATGAGGTTTAAAAGATGTTTTTACCTTCTCTATATCTTCACCAAGGAATTCCACATTTCTAAAATAGATATCACCTATTCCCATCTTATAAAGGGCATATAGATAACCTATCTCTGTTGGTGCAAAGCCCATAGCATAAGTGATAGCACTATCAAGTTCCACAATATCATGAGAGGCAAACACCGTCCCCCAATTCTTCGCCGTCCCATAAACAGGTCCATCGCCTTCCATAGCAACTGTCCCATCGACAATAGCCAAATCTGCCCTTTTTCTCTTTGCCAACATGGCAATATTAATATTGATAATGCCATATCCCTGATGCACCTTTCCTTTATTTCGACCTTTAGGTATAGCCATGGCAATATTTTTCAGTGCCAACGTAACAATAACAGTATCATGGGTTTTAGGTGGCCCTATCGAAACAAGATATGGAGCATTGACAAGATAACCATTGAGATATATTGTCTGAATACTTCTATCCCACTTAAAAATCTCAAATGGTATCTGTGGATTCTTTTTCTCACTTAGTTCTTCAATAGCAACAAGCTCCACCCATGAATATCCCTTCAGAACTTCCTTATAACCAAAATTCTCTAGCGCTTCTACCGTTCTACCAACTGATGATTCTTCGGCAACAGCAATACTTCGTACACCTAGTTCCCTTAAATGGTCAACTACAGCCTTAACGGCAACAGGATGAGTGCATGCAAGGGGATACCTAACATCGACAAAGTTAGGCTTGATAACAACTATATCTTTGGGAATATTAGGCTCTACCCTGCTATGGAGAAGGCTCAAAGACTGCCTAACAGCTCTGTATCTATCATTATCTTTAACAATTGCTATGTATTTCACCTCGGTCCTCCTTTATACTATTAATACTATGGATATTAGACATATTATAGCAGTGTTCATAACCAGCATGACGCCGGTGCTGGAACTAAGAGGCGGCATGATATTAGCTTGGAGCCTAAAACTTCCATGGTTCTTATCATTTACAATATGCGTAATAGGCTCTACGATACTTGGTGTGTTCACATTTTTCTTAGGAGAACTTCTCATAAAAATTTTGAGGTATATGATACCTTCGTACATTGAAAAAGTAGAAAAAAAGAAAGAGGAATTTATTAGAAACTACGAAAAATGGGGTTATATTGCACTCACCCTATTTGTAGGTATACCACTGCCGGGCACCGGTGCTTTTACCGGTGCCCTTATAGCTGGACTATTGGAATTAGAAACAATAAAAACTATTCTCTCACTTCTACTCGGAAATGTCCTCGCCGCTCTCCTCCTCAGTCTCTTCTTCCTCATAAGGTAATTCCTCTTCCTCTTTCTCAATCTCTTCAAGAAGTTTTTCCCAATCTTCCTCATCCCATGCAGGATCAGCGAGATATATAACAGGTTCTTTACCAGTAATAAATGCCACTACTAGAAGACCTATAAACATCCAACCTACCAGCGCTGCTATACCGTTAACAAAGCCAAACATCTTCTTGATATAACGCATCAACAA
>JAADFF010000039.1 GCA_013153035.1 Dictyoglomota bacterium
TATCTGAAGGTGTGAGAAAGTTTGTTGCCGTATGTATTGTTGGACCAACAGGAAATGCTACACCACCCTGTGGTGCCTGTAGGCAGATACTATTTGACTTTGGTGTAGAGTGGATTATTCTGCCCCACAAAGATGGTGTTGATGTGAAGTCTATGCAGGAGCTTTTGCCATATGCCTTTTCTGAGGATATGATAGAGACTAAATAGTGGGATGTTTTGGTAATGTATACATATAAAACAAATGCTTAGGAGGTATAGCCGTGGAGGTAAAAGAAGGATTTAGGTCGGGATTTGCCGGCTTTATCGGAAGACCTAATGTGGGAAAATCCACACTTATGAACACAATCTTGGGTTGGAAACTTTCTATTGTTTCTCCCAAACCACAGACAACGCGCTATGTTATCAGAGGTGTGAAGACGACAGAGGACTATCAACTGATTATGGTAGATTTGCCCGGCATTCACAAACCGTTTCACAAGCTGGGTGAGATTATGACAAAGACGGCCCTGAAGTATGCTAAAGATATGGATGTCAATGTCATGATTGTTGATGCCAGTACAAGAAAACCCGGTAAGGGTGATATTTACATTGCCGAGTATCTTCAGTCTCTCAGTGTCCCCCGTGTACTTGTTGTCAATAAGATAGACCTTGTTGATAGAAACGAGGTAGACGATATTGTATCTGCGTTTGTGGAAGGTCTTCCTGCAGAGTTTGGTGATGTTGTTGCCGTATCTGCACTGAAAGGATGGAATATTGATGCTTTAGAGAAAACCTTGGCAAAATACCTTCCAGAGGGACCGCTATTTTTCCCACCAGAGATGGGTACCGATGTAGACCTTGCCATACGTATATCTGATATTATCAGAGAGAAGATACTATATCTAACCCATGAAGAGGTGCCCCACAGCACGGCTGTTATTATAGACAAGCTAGAGGATAAGGGGGATATTGTAGTTATATATGCCACTATATATGTGGAAAAAGATAGCCAGAAGCCCATTATCATAGGCAAAGGTGGTAGGCGTATTAAGGAGATAGGTACACAGGCTAGACAGGAGCTTGAGCTTATCTTGGGTAAGAAGGTCTACCTTGAACTGTGGGTGAAGGTTAAAGAGGATTGGAGAGGAAAGCTCGGTGTCCTTACCGATCTCGGATTTACTCTACCCAAAGAATCTTAAGCAGGCAAGAGAAGTTCAGCGTTATATCAGGGAGAGGCTCATTCTTGACGATGAGCCTCCCCTAAAAGATACATTTGTCTTTGGTGTTGTCGATGTGTCTGCCAATATGTATTCCCCTTATGCATATGCCGCATGCACTGTGTTTGAGTATCCATCTCTTAAGATGCTTGATTGGTATGGCTACAGTGGGAAATATGTATTTCCTTATATTCCCACATACCTTGTGTTTAGAGAAGGACCTCTTTTGTATGAGCTTCTGAAGGATATTGCTGGAGACCTCGATCTTATCATCTTTGATGGACAGGGCATTATTCATCCACTGCGTGTTGGTATTGCCACACATATGGGCTTTATCTTTGACACGAAGACCATAGGTTTTGCCAAGAAGCTTCTGTATGGTAATGTTGTAGATGGTAAGGTTATAGACCCTGAAGATGGTATGGTGCTGGGTTATGAGGTGAAGCTGGGGAAGAGGGGAGGACCTGTTTATATCTCACCGGGTTATCGCATATCTCCGGAAAGGGCTGTAGAAATCATCAAGTCTATGGCCGATGGGTATAAAATACCTAAGGTAATACGAAGTGCACACATATATGCCAATAAATTGAGGAAAGAGGGAGGTTTATAACATGGAGGAAAAGAATATGCTTAAGCCTACAGAATTTGCAAGGTTTTTTGACCATACGCTTCTGAAGCCTGAGGCTACAACAGCACAGGTACGTAAGCTTGTTGAAGAGGCATACCATTATGGTTTTTACGGAGTATGTGTCAATCCTATACATGTACCACTGGCTGTAGAGCTCGTTAGCGATCTCACAGGTATTCCTGAGGGAGAGTACATTGAGGAGATTCCTGAGCCAGAAAATGTGGCCGATGAATTTCCCATGGTCATCGAGGAAGAAGAGGAGACAGATACCGGGGTTGCTGTTGTTGCCGTTATTGACTTTCCGCTAGGTGCCGGTACAGCCCTTATGAAGGCCTATGAGACAGAAAAGGTTGTAGAAATGGGTGTAGATGAGGTAGATATGGTTATTCCTATAGGCTATCTTAAGGAAAAGAACTATTACATGGTAGAAAAGCATATTGCCGAGGTTATCAGAGCTGCCGGTGGAGAGGAGAGAGACGTTGTTGTCAAGGTCATATTGGAAACAGGCCTTCTCACAGAAGATGAAAAGAAGGTTGCCGCTGCTATAGCCATGGCAGCCGGTGCCGACTTTGTAAAGACATCTACCGGTTTCTTGGGTGGTGGAGCCACTGTGGAAGATGTCAGGTTGCTGAGAGAAGTTGTTGGTCCTTATAAAGGTGTTAAGGCATCTGGTGGTATTCGCACAGCAGAGGCTGCCCTGAAGATGATAGAAGCTGGTGCCAATAGGCTGGGAACATCTCGCACGGTGCAGATTATGGAGCAGTATATAGCCCTGTATCACGGTGAAGATGCCGATATGACCGACGACGGACAGGGATATTGATGGGAGGGGAGGTGTCCCCTCCTTTTTATTATGGCCAGGAGTAAGTATATTTCCACTCACGGTATTATCCTTGATAAAAGGCTTCACAGAGATGAAAAGGCTATTTATATTGTTGTCTTGACATCTGATTTGGGAAAGATTGATGTTCTTGTTCGTGGTGCCAGGAAAGACACCCATAAATGGGGAGCATCGTTTGAACCCTTGGAAGGTGGCGAGATGATACTCTATCCTATAGGAGATAGGTATGTGCTGACAGCAGCTCAGGTAGATACTCTTCCCCCCAAACTTCTCAGAAAATATCCTATGCTTCGTATGGGGATTGCCACTTTGGTTGATAGTAGTGTTATGAAGGATAGCGAATCATATGCTGAGTGGGATACATTGGTATCGTTTTTGCACTCTAAAATGACAGGTAAAACGGCTATTGCCAAGTTCTTGCTGGAATACATTGGGGTTATGGGCTATCGTGTATTTATGAGTGGTGCCACATGTGGTATATGCGGTAAGGAATATGATGAAAAAGAGATGTGGTACTACACGCCATATGAAGGTTATCTTGTATGTGAGCAGTGCAATGTTATCCACGGTGTAAAACTGGGTACATATACAATTTCCAATCAGGTGCTCAAGGAAATTGTGAGATTAAAAAAGCTTCCATGGCACTACAGTGAGGATTTTATATCTGAAGATGCCTATCGTTTGATACTTGATAGAACGTTTGCCACCATTCCTGTATCAGAATCTGTTAAGCATGCATTTTATTCATTTGGAGGAAAGAGTAGTGGATAGATATACATTGGCACTGTGGATTGCTTTATATATGGTCTTGAATTGTTTGGGGTTAGGAGCGTGAAGATGAAGGAACAGTGTCGGGTATAGGGATATATGCCGCTATAGTTTCTTTTTAGGTTTGCTTCTAATTTGATACGAGTTTTATTTACTAATAGGAGGTGAGTGTTGTGAAAGGAACACTTGTTTGGTCTGACGAGCTACTGTCTTACGACTTTGGGGAAGGGCATCCTATGAGGTCTATCAGGTGCAAGTGGGGGGCTGAGGAGATAGCCAAGATAGATGGTATTGAGATAGTGCCACCACGCAAGGCAACCGATGAGGAGATACTCTTGTTCCACACCCCAGAGTATCTGGGTCTTGTAAAGCATGGTGCCCCTGCCTCTATAGATACTCCAACAGCAGGTCTTTATGAACCGGCTTTGTGGTCTGTTGGAGCTACCCTTACGGCCATTGATAAGGCCCTTGAACATGGTGGTGTAGCCGTTAATGTATGTGGTGGTTGGCACCATGCAGAGAGGGAGAGGGGAAAGGGATTTTGTATTTTCAATGATATTGGTGTGGGCATAGAGTATGCCAGAAAGCATCATGGGTTAAATAGGGTTATGGTTATAGACTGGGATGTCCACCATGGTGATGGTACATGGAAAGGATTTAAAGATGATCCCGATGTGTTTACCATCTCTATCCACCAAGACCCTTCTACCCAATATCCTTATACGTCGGGCTATGAAGATGAAAATGACGATAGAAATATCAATATACCTGTAAAACCCGGTGAGTCGGAAGAGAGTGTCATACAGAGGTTGGTGCCATTATTTCCTCGCATCATACCCTCGTTTATGCCCGAACTTCTCATAATACAGATGGGTGTAGATGGACACAAAGATGATCCTATGAGTGGTATTAACCTGACAGAACGGTTCTATCATGCTGTTGCTCCCGTGCTCGCACGGTGTAGCAGAAAGAGGGGGTTTCCCGTTGTGCTACTTGGTGGCGGAGGGTTCAACTTTCCTAAGACAGCCCAGCTATGGAGGTCTATTGTAGAAGATTTTATAAAAGTAGAATGAGCCGGAGGAGAGGGGAGGGAGCTTATGCAGTCTTTGCAAGAAGCTCCAGTGTTCCTAACAGAAGACCGGTAAAGTAGTTCTTGTCTTCTTTGTGCTGCTGTTTGACTGTAAAGATCTTTTCTGTCCTTTTCATATGTATCACCTCCTTTCTTAATTTGGTAGAGGGCTGAGGTTAGAACCTCAGCCCCATTTCCACGGCGCCTAATGCCGCTGTATTCATTGCACCTTGTAGTATCTTCTTATCCTCTTTATATACGAGGGTTTTTATCAGCCTATCGTATATGCTTAGCATATGCATCACCTCCTCACACCTATATACCATATTCTGCATATGGCTATTCATTATGCATAAAACTCTTTGTATTGTCAAGAGGTATTTCTAAAGAATGTTTGAAAATTATGTTGTAGGTAAAATGAAATAGAGATTGGAGGTGAAAGCTGTGACAATCTTTATTGAGTTGCTTCTAATTTTTATGTTTCTGTATATGTTGTATCAATACAGGGATTATTGGGCATTTATCGTATCTATTTTCCTGTTGGGTCTTATTATGGAGGTACTCGGTGTTAATTACATACATGCCTATGATTACCATGGATTTTTATTAATGCCATTTGGTGTGCCTCTGGCTATCCCCTCTGGTTGGGCGATTATCATTTTTACCAGTATCCAAATTATAGGCCGCTCTAATCTGTCAATTGTTTTATATCCATTTGCCACTGCCTTTTTTACACTTATCATTGATATAGCTCTCGACCCCGTTATGGCACATGCTGGTGTCTGGGTATGGAAAAAAGGTTTACAGCCATCTACTGATTTTATGGGTATTCCCCTTTACAATTTCTGGGGTTGGTTTCTTGCCGGATTTGTGGTGGGACTTTCTTATATATTTCTATCCAATATGAGAAAACCAGCATGGTGGATATATGTTATGTGGGGGCTTTCATATCCTATCTTGTGGCTTAGTGGTATGTTCGCCTTGAAGTATGTGCCATATCTTGTTATGTATTATGTTCTATGGGGATTAATGTTATTTATTGGAATTATTGTAAAACTATATGGTTTTACAAAAGAGGTTGTACCTCAAGATATAGTCATGATTAGATGGGCCTTTTATTTGACTTCTTTTATTGTGTTTTTCTGGTCAGGTCTGTATGCTACCAAACCTTATCTCATTGTGCCTGTGGTCTTATCTCTATTAATTGAAATTTTTGGAACTTCTATGTACGATGTCCTCTGATAACATGAAAAGGGACTTACCCTTTTCATGAAAGGAGGGCTTTGCTTTGATTACCCATGTTATAAAGCGTGATGGAAGACAGGTGCCATTTGACCGTAGTCGAATTGTCCGTGCTGTTGGTGGTGCCCTCAAAGAGGTGGGTATGTATTCTACCACCCTTGTAGATGATATTGTCGATGAGGTTGTTGAAACACTGGAGAACCTATATCCCAGTGGTACACCTCAGGTGGAGCAGGTGCAAGATGTTATTGAGCTGACATTTATGCGTAGGGGCCTGTTTGATGTTGCCAAGGCCTTTATTCTATACAGAGAGCGTAAGAGACAGATTAGGGAAGAGAAGAAAAAACTACTGAAAAAAGATACTCTTTCCCCTACAGAAAAAAGATTTTCTCTCAATGCTGTCAGGTTACTGACAATCCGTTATCTGTGGAAGGATCCCAGTGATCCTGATAGATTTCTTGAAGATGTTGACGGGCTCTTTACCCGTGTGGCTGTGCTCGGTGCTATTCCAGAAATCCTATACGATGGTGCTATATTTGATAAAGACGGTGGCCACAAGTACACCGATAAAATGAAGGCTGAAGTTGAAGAATATAGAAAGAAGTGGCAGGAAGAGCCAGAGCAGTTTGATAATCTTTACAAGATAGATGAAGGCTTTCCGCTAAATAAATATCACTTTGAGAGGTTTCTGTATCTCTATGACCTGCTTGCACAAGACGGACATATGAAGTATCCTCTTTCTAAAGTTTTGTCTATGCTTGAAAGTGGCAAGTACTTTGGTAAGGCTAAACAGAAAGTGCGTGAATTTTTCAAGGGAATGACACATCAGCAGTTTATGCCTAACACACCAGCCCTTGTCAATGCCGGTAGGCCACTGGGTATGCTCTCAGCATGTTTTACTGTTTCAACAGATGACTCCCTTGATGCCATTATGGATACTGCCAAGGAGATGGCCATTATAGCCCAGATGGGTGGTGGAGTGGGTATTAACCTAAGCGTGTTAAGGCCAAAAGGTGATATTGTTAAAAGAACTGTTGGTGTTGCCTCTGGCCCTATATCATTCCTTGAGCTTTACGATAGGGTACTCTCTGTTATCTCTCAGGGTGGTGTCCGTCGTGGTGCAGGTATGGCCATACTGGAATATTGGCATCCACAGGTAATGGACTTTATTAAGGCCAAAGAGAAAAACAGGGGAGATAATTACCTGTCTACTTTTAACCTCTCCGTTGGTTCTGATGAGCACTTCTGGGAAGCCGTCTACTCCGATGAGGAGATAGACCTTATCAACCCCAGAAATAAGGCTGTACTTCAGAAAATGAGAGCCCGTGAAATTCTCGATAAAGTGGCCGAGTATGCATGGGCCAAGGGCGACCCAGCATTTTTATACTTCCACAACGGAAATAGGTATAACATCAGAAAAAACAAGCTGGGGGAGATTAGAGTCACAAATCCTTGTGGAGAAGAGTTCCTTTACCCCTATGAATCCTGTAATCTTGCCTCTGTCAATGTCGAGGCATTTGTAAGATATGATGAAGAGGAAAAACCGTACTTTGACTGGGAGGCATATGCTAAAACTATACGCACAACTGCAAGGCTTCTTGACAACTTCGTAGATGTCAATAATTTCCCTCTAGACAAAATTAGAGACCACACAAGGGCCGGTCGCAACATTGGTGTAGGTATTATGGGAGTTGCCAATGCTCTATTTAGGCTGGGTATACCTTATACGTCTGAAGAGGGCTACAAGTTTATGGAAAGACTGGCTGAATATCTCACATACTATTCTATGGAGGAGAGCCTTGAGCTTGCCAAGGAGAGAGGACCTTTCTCTTACTGGGAAGAGACAGATTATAAGGAAGGTAAACTGCCAGTAGCCGGGGTGTATACTGGTGAGCCTACGCTACCGTGGGATAAGCTTGCGGAAGAGATAAAACAGTATGGTATACGCAATGTAGACCATACGACGGCACCCCCTACAGGGTCTGTATCTATGATTTCTGATACCTCTTCTGGTATTGAACCACTGTTCTCGCTGGTCTTTAAGAAGGTGACAACGGTGGGTACCTACTATTACACCAACAAGGTCTTTGAAGAAGTATTGAGAAAGAGAGGCATGTTTGATGAAGTGCTTCTTGAGAAAATATCGTCTGCTGGTGGGTCTCTCAAAGACCTTGAAGATATACCAGAAGACCTGAAAGAGGTATTTATTACAGCCATGGATATACACTGGGCTGACCATGTTATAGCCCAAACAACCTTCCAGAAATGGATAACAAATTCTATTTCTAAGACTATCAATATGGCCAATAGTGTGTCTGTTGCCGATGTGAAGAAGGCGTTTGTGCTTGCTGAAAGACTTGGTGCTAAGGGTGTAACCGTGTACAGAGATGGTAGTCTGGATATGCAGGTGTATGTGGCAGAGACCCAGAAGGAGTATCATGAGCCATATCCCGCAAGCCCATATGCCCGTAAGGTGATAGATAGATTGGTACACAGATATCCTTATCTAAGAGATTTCTTTGATGAAGAAGATATTTCTGGCATGGCACCAATGCCTATGCTTGAGATAGAGATGACAGAAAAACTGGTGCCTGTAAAGGAAGATAGTGGAGAAGTAACAGTATGTCCTGTTTGTGGTAATGAAAAACTATCCCATGAATCAGGTTGTATTACATGTCCTGTGTGTGGCTGGAGTATGTGCACATCAAGCTAAAAAGGAAAGTGGGAGCCGTGAGGCTCCCACTTTTTCTATGTCTGAGCTAATCCTCTATTTACCCATTTTTAACCTCCGTTTTCCTATTAGTCTTGTTGACATTTATGTTTATATGTGGTTTTTATGCTATCCTAATTTTAGAAAATTGTAAAAGGGGATTGCATTATATGAAGAAATGGATGGGGGGCATCTTATCTATCGTCATTGTTTTAATGTTGTTGGTGTCGATTCCTCAAGAGTTTGGAGATATAAAAATCCCATTGGTTATTGATAAGCACCATATTTACATTACAGTCTTAGACGATGGGAAGGCTGTAGCCACTGTGGGGAATATCCACTTTCGAGGGGGATATGCTGCTACCACTTATGGAACTTTGTATTTCTTCCAGAATGATTCTTTTAACAGTCCTCAATGGTTAGAAGTTCTGGTTGGTCCTCACGGAACTGCCTACAGATGGCAGCTATATGAGTTTGCTGGAAAAAGTTATATTTTAAATGCTTTCTACCATAAGAAAGAGAATTTACTGCAAAAGGCCGAACTATCGTTGCATGGTGAGGGCACCAAGCAAGATAGATTATATGGTGGGAGTTTGCTCTCTTCAAATGACGATTATTATCTTCCAATGAATAAGGAAGCTGCTTTTTCTGAGGATGCTAATTTAGAGGATGTTGAACCTATCAAGGCGGGAACAGAACTTGCCCCTGATACAGATGTACTTATACAATACGATGTTCATGGTACGGAGAATTACTATCAAAGTATACATGTGGAAGATGGCGTTAGAGTACAGCCTATACAGAAAATATATCAGGGGAACTTTAATGCTTTGGCTGTTGGTTCTGGGATTATTGTTAGAAAGGATAAGTTGAAAAGGGTACTATATAGCTTGGAAAATTTCCCATACAGCTTAGTAAAGGATATAGAGATATCCCGCACATATGTAAAGAGTATCAGTATGACTTGGAAGATCAAAGATACAAATCTCGGTAGTTATATAGATAATGCATTTCTATTTGGAGGTGATAACTTAGAAAACAGTGAGTTATTTAATCCGCCTATGGCAGGTTTCACAACGGCTAAAACAGCGGTGTCCTTTATTACCTTAACTACTACCGGGGTAACATCTACTGTGGAAAGTTTATATTTTTCACCTGTTTATACCTCTTATTGGAGTGTTGATAGAACCCATGCACAGCTAACCACAGGGGGATTGTTTTCCATGCTTCTACAGCTTGCTTCACCATCATATTACGACATTTATAGCTGGTCTTTGCCCAATTATAAACCGAACGATTTGCCTATGATTCCTATTTATGCCAGTGTAGTGTGGACTGTTCCCAATTATACCCCCCAGGCACTCCTCTATATTGAGGGCAATGTGCTTGTTAGGGTATATGCAGATGTTCACTGGAATGATGGGTCTAAAACATCAATGATGCTAGATGTACCCATTCCTGTAAAACAGATTTTTAATGTGGTGGTGCCAAATGACTAACTGGAGTTTTATTTTTATGCATTCCTATTTGTTTGACATCGAATCGGTGTTCATTCTATGGCTTGTCTTATACACTGTTAGATCTTTAAGACACTATGTAAGATGGTGGCATGTCGTGCTTGCATTATCGGTGCTAGATATAATCTCGTGGTATATCTTGCCTGTTATAGGGGTATGGATATATTTTCCACCTATAAATACTGTGTTGTTGTTTCTATCAGTTTTTGTGTTCTACATTGCTTTGTGGTCGTGGGTAGGGTGGTTGGCAAATAGAGGCAGGAAAGTACAATCTATTTTTCTTATTTTGTTAGTCATTTTGGGAGCACATACCCATGTTTTTATGATGTTGTCGTTTGCTGGGCTGGTTTTCTTAGTATATGCTATTCAAAGGCTGGTGCTGGAAAAGAAGTGATATTGGGGGCATAATGCCCCCTTTCTTTTATTCTTCCGTCTGTGGTTTTTCTACCTTTATCTTTTTCCACATGTATATATCGAAGAGCACTCCAATAATGACGGCAATAAGTCCAAAGGTCTGCCCCTCTGTGAGTATGCCAAATACAACTTTCGGTTCTACCCTGACAAATTCTATAATGAACCTCACAGTGCCATACCATATGAACCACAAAGAGGCTGTAAATCCGGGAAAGTATTTGCCCTTTTCCTTCCACTTTCTTTCCACATAGAGCATGAGGCATATGCCAATGAGGTTAAGTGTGCCCTCGTACAAGAATGTGGGGTGAAAGGTGCTGTACTTAGCAAAGCTCATGCCTTCATAGAAACGCCTTTCTGGGGGAACAATAAGTGCCCACGGTACATTTGTTGGGTATCCCCACAGTTCTCTGTTGAAAAAGTTTCCCCACCTGCCTATAGCCTGCCCTAGTAGTATGCCAGGGGCGACGGCATCAAGATATCTAAGAAATGTATGCCACGGTATTTTCTTTACCCTTTCACATATGAGCACAGCTATAAGGCCTCCGAAGATAGTGCCAAAGATAGATAGGCCTCTGAGACCCACAAATTTACCCCCGACAATACCTATAATCTCGAGTGGGTGATGCCAGAAATATACGGGGTCGTAAAATAGCACATACCCCAGCCTTGCCCCTAAGATACCACCGATAATGGCACACAGAGCAAGGTCGTCGGCGAGTGCCGTATCAAGTTTCAGCTTTCTTACCCTGTAGGCATACACAAGATAGCCTGCTATAGCCCCTGTGGCAAGAGAAATGCCGTAGAGATTAAATGGGGGCGGGTATGGTACCGCCCTGTTGAGCACCAAATACGCCCCCCAAAATACCGGTATCAGTATGAGAGAGAAGATACAGAGCTTTTTCATTTCCAGATGGTCAGTCCTGTCTCCTCATCGGGTTTTCTCTCAAGGGGCTGACCCTCGAGCACCTCTATAAACATCTCTACAAGAAGCACCTCTGCCTCCATGAGATGTCCACCAAACATCTTACCCTGATGGTCTCCCAGTGCCACATGGATGTGGGGGAATGGTTTGCCATCTTTCATAGAGATATTACCCTCACCGGCAATAACCTCATATGGTCCCTCGTTAAATTCAATGCCCACATAAGACTGTGTCTTGTCGTCGTAATATCCAACTTTGACCTTCTTAAAAGAGCCGATAAATGATACCTTACCCATCTTGATGTCTTTCTCTTCTAGCACTTTCTGAAGTGCCTCAAAGAAGTCCCCTCCCACAATACGAACAACCTCTGTTCTTCCTTCCTTGAATGTTCTTGTCAGTACATTCATGTCTTATCACCTCCCTTTAGTAGTTTACTACAATGAAGTTTGCTGTGTAAGTTTTATGCTATATTATGTAAGAGCAAGAAATATTAATGAAATGCTATATTGTGTATGAAGTGTTTGTTAATATTGTTTCAGGTAATACTATGGGGGTTGGCGATGAAAAAAGTATT
>JAADFF010000011.1 GCA_013153035.1 Dictyoglomota bacterium
TCTTTCCATATATGGCTCATCACTGGATAAACATAACATGGTGCCACACAGAGTATAAAAAATCTTTTTACTCATCCAGACATGGGAGGCGGTCTGAGCATACGGTACCATTATATCAACATCGGTTGTTGCCGTCCCCACAATAACCAATTTATTCCAAAATTCATGGGAAGAGACATTAACTGTGGTTGTAGACATATACAAGGTCAAAGATTTCAGTTTATCATTACATCCTGTCATATAACCCCACACACTAGTCGCCTCATCACCCAGCAGTGTCAGCTTTACATTAAAAGTGCTAAGTGGTACCAATGAATAAGGGGAAAGAAAGCTATCAGGAACACCACAGGCTACAAACAATATTATTAGCATGAGTGTTATGGAAACGACTTTCTTCAAATTTTGACACCTCCCACAGTCAACACCTCTTTACACTTAATAGAATACCCTCTAAAATGGCATGTTATAATGCCACGATACAAATTAGCAAGATAAGGAGGGATCTCTATGCATATAAATATAGATGTAGAGAAAATACGAAGGAGTGTGCGAAGGCTATTTATCATCATGCTTGTTATAGTATTTGCCACCGGTTTATCGCCGGTATATTACTCTATAGCCGATGCTGGCAAAAACGGTCCATACATTAGTCCAGAGCCTCTGTATCAGTCTATACGTCAGCTACAGATGGAAACAGCCAGCCTTAAGTTGCAGGTCAGTGCTCTACAAGAAGAAAATAGCCAGCTAAAAAAGACTGTAGAACAGCAACAAAATGCTATTGCCACATACCAAGCACAGATAGAAAAACTCCAGAAAGAAAATGACCAACTAAAAAAAGAGGTTGAAACACTACGAGCCAAAAACAGATATTTACAGAGTATAGTGGCATCGCTTGATAGGAAGCTTCAGTTTAAATTGGAAAACATGATTCCTACACTACAAAAAGCCACACATATCAAATTGGATAAATTCACCATCACAGCCTATGCCCCAGCAGCTGGAGGCATAAACTGTAGTGGAGATTGCAATACCACAGCCAAACTATTTAAGGTATCTGCTATTAAAGACCTTGATAACATCACATACTGTGCTGTAGACCCAAGAGTTATACCACTATACTCTGTTCTCATCATTCAAGGACTAAACAAGCCATGCGTCGCTGTAGACACAGGAGGAAAGATTAAAGGCCACCACATAGATATACTCATGCACAGTGTAGAGAGTGCAAAAAAATGGGGAAGGAAAACCCGTATGGTCATTATTATTCCTCCACAGTAAAAAGATACATGTCCAGCTTACCTATAGAAAAAGGGGAGGCTTGTGCCTCCCCTTAGTTTTTACATGTCAGAAATATTATTTTGTCTTTACAACAGATACAATCTTGAGACCAGACATATTCTTATCTTCATCGTATGTAACAGAGATAGTAAACTCTGCATTATCGATAACCTTGGCATAGCCATCAAACATCTTAGCTGCTTCGGGATCCATCATTCCAAAGATCTCACTATATTTAGCTGGATCGATATTCAGTTTGAGATATAAAACAGGTTTTCCCTCAACTTTTTCAGTAGTCAACTGAGGCTGGAATGTGCCAGCAACGATTTCAAAGCCATCTCCTGTCTTCTGGGCATTGGCATAGAGATTAGGCATAGAACCTTTGGCACCTTCAATATACTGATCTATCATCTGTCCATACATGGACCAGATCTTATCGGCATCTTTAAAGTACTGTCCTACCACGGCACCTGCCATCTGCTGCATAGATTTTACCGAGACTGAAAGTGTAATAACACCACCGGCAAACATGTCTATCATCTGTTTATACTCTCCCAGCTGCTCGTCTGCCTTAGCTGCCTGATTCATGGCTTCTACAAACCAATCTGTATCAACGGCAAGAATAAGGTCTGAATCTTTCACAACTTTAATATCTCCATCGATACCAAGATTTTCAAATTTTACATCAGATGGATTGTAACCTTTGAGAATAAACTGAGATGTATAAACACCATTTTTCTCTGAGGAGCTGATATCGCCAAACACACGAATAGGTTCCTTCCAGCCAGCTTTCACAAGATCATTTTTAGCTTTCTCATCGGGAATCTGTTGTGGATCAAGATACAGGGCAAATGTGTGAGATGTGGCCTCTTTCCAAAATGCATTTTTCGTGATATTTTCCGATACCTTTTCCATCTTGGAAAACGGCTGTCCTATAGTGACAATGATATTCTTTCCATCCTGCTCGAAATAAAGAATAATCTGTGGACCATCTTCAGGCTTGATGGTCATTGTTCCCTTCTCTGGGTCTACCGTAATCTCAGCATTTTGCATATCCTCAGATTTTTTCATCTCATCAAGAATACCCTGCACATCTGATAGATAATCTTTTACCTTTACCTCTTTAGAGAATTTCACGGCAATAGCCAGATATATGCCATTATCAGGACCAAGCACAACTTCTTCAGGGTCTTTATCCTTCAACCCTTCGACTTTTTTCAGATCAACAGCAATAACGCCATATTGACTTTCTGTGATGTCGTTATATTTATCCATAATCTTCTTTATCTGCTCGGTAATCTGCTTGACATCTTCATCCATGCCCTGTGTCCACATGGGAGCAACACCGGCATCTACCAGTTTCTTTTGCAGATCCTGCATAGCCTTTGTATCGTCTTTACTGACATTGAAGAAAATATAAAAACCGGTATTGGGAATCTTCTCCGTTAAATCAACGCCTCCACTGGAAGCCATAGGATTTTCTTTGGTCTGTGTTTTTTCCGTCCCACAAGATACAAAAGTAAACACCAAAGAAAAAATGATAAATAGTACAATGACACTTCTAAATTTTTTCATATAATCCACCTCCTACTGTAATAATACACCAACTTAGACTTTTTGGTATCATTCCAATCCTCCAACACAAATGCACATCTATATGCAAATAAAACATCGTGATATTCAGGACATATTACTCATAAAATTCACATTTTACACAACAAAATATGCAAACACCTTCATTTTCGACTTGACACCACTTCAACATATAGCATAAAATTTCAACAAAATATTCCCGAAAGGGGAAAAGGAGGTATGCAACATGACTCGGAGAAGAGTAACATGGATTTTAGCCGTAGCCATCGGCATTATGTTGCTTGCTCTGCCTTTCTGGACATATGCAGCAGATGCAAGTAGCAAATTTTCTTATGGATTTTGGGCGCTTTTGCCGCCGACCATCGCCATTGTATTGGCCTTTACAACTCACAGACCTATTATTTCGCTGTTCATAGGTATATGGGTTGGTCAGTACATATACGAAGGACTGCCTAAACTGATGGGAGGTGATGTTTGGGGTGGTATACTTGCTACGGTCACCTCGCTCTTCCATCTCTTCTCCGAGCGAATCATTAACCTTCTGGCAGATCCTTGGTATACAGGCATTATCATATTCACCATTTTGCTTGGTGGTCTTCTCGGTATTATCAACCGCAGTGGTGGTATGTGGGCAATAGCCGAATCTCTGGCAAAGAGTGCAAAAAACTCGTCAATGGCACAGTTCTTTGCCTCTCTAATGGGCATAGCCATATTTTTTGACGATTATTCCAATACCCTGCTTGTTGGCAATACTATGAGACCTGTAACAGATAAATTTAGGGTATCAAGGGAAAAACTCTCTTATATAGTGGATTCCACCGCAGCACCCGTGGCATCTATGGCTCTCATATCAACTTGGATATCCTATGAGATCGGTGTAATATCCGATGCTATGAAAAATGCTGGATTTCCTGAAAAGATATGGAACTCTTCTTATAATATTTTCATTATGTCTATACCCTTCAGGTTTTATTCCATATTTGCCTTAGTACTTCTATTTGCTATTGCACTGATGTCCCGTGACTTTGGGGCAATGTATAAAGCGGAGGTAAGGGCAAGAAAGACAGGTAAAGTATACAGAGACGGAGCACAGATCATGATATCTAAAGAGATATCCGAACTAAAAAAGCCAGAGGGTGTTAAACTCAGGGCTATCAATGCTTGGCTCCCAATACTTGTGCTTATCATAGGAACCATTGTTTCACTCTGGATAACCGCCGGAGGAACAGCTGCATATCAGGGTTATCTTAAAGAATATGGCTCTGTCTTCAAGGCTATCACCTTTACATTTGGTGATGCCGATGCCTCTGTAGCATTGACATGGGCAGTTGTAGCCGCAACATTTGTGGCAGCTGTTATGGTTCTTGCCCAAAAGATTATGAGTGCTGGAGAACTTGTAGATGCATGGCTTGATGGAAACAAATCCATGATGATGCCTGTTGTCATCCTTGTTATCGCATGGGCTTTGGGAAGTGTTAACTCAGACCTTGGAACAGCAGAGTATGTTGTTTCTCTGGTAAAAGGTTGGCTTCCTGCATCTATTCTGCCACTAGGTATTTTCCTATCTGCGGCAGTCATATCATTTGCAACCGGTACATCATGGGGAACAATGGCCATTGTCATGCCTATAGCTATAGGACTTGCAGCAGAATTTTACGGAACAGCAGATGTTGGCGTCATGCTTATTGCAACTATTGGTGCAGTATTGACAGGTGCCGTATTTGGAGATCACTGTTCACCAGTATCTGATACCACCATACTTGCATCTATGGCATCTGCCAGCGATCACATGGACCACGTTAATACCCAAATACCATATGCTTTTACAGCAGCTGCCGTTGCAGCACTTGTTGGATTTCTACTTGTAAAGTGGATACCAGTATGGTTGTCACTTTTACTGGGATTTGGTATCATAATACTTCTTGTCAGATACATAGGTAAACCAGTACCTAATCTGACAATTGATGAAATAGAAAAAGAAGAGCTGTCTCAGGGATAGGGTACACCTCCCCTCCCATGACATAACCCGCACACCCTTTTTAAAAAGGGGGGCCTTTCGGTCCCCCTATTTTTCTGAGAAAAAGACTTTTAGAACTGGACCTTTGGTGCCTTGCGAACCTCAGAAGATTCTGTCTCAAAGTACTCAAAGGGTTTAAAGCCCAACATGCCGGCAATGATATTGTTGGGGAATAGTTGAATGGTCTTGTTGAACATATACACTGTATCGTTGTAGGCCTGTCTTGCATATGCAACCTTGTTTTCTGTGCTTGTTAGTTCTTCCTGAAGCTGCAAGAAATTCTCATTGGCCTTCAGTTCAGGATATGCCTCGGCAACGGCAAACAATGTCTTTAGAGTAGATGTCAGCTCACCTTCAGCCTTTGCCTTCTCTGCAGGAGATGTTGCCCCCATAGCCTTGGCACGGGCCTCAGCAACTTTTTCAAATATTTCTTTCTCATGCTTGGCATAACCCTTAACGGTATTGACCAAATTTTCAATAAGATCATATCTTCTCTGGAGCTGCACATCTATCTGGTGCCATGCATTTTCTACCCTATTCTTGAGAGTAATAAGCCTGTTATAGACACCGATAATCCATAGCACAATGGCCACAATAATAACAATGGCTATAATGAGTCCAACCATGAAAAACCACCTCCTTACCTGTATTTTTATTATACTTTATGTGGTGGTGAAAATGGACGATTTAGAACGAATATTTTTCTTTACTGCTTCTCTTAGCGGGCATGCCGCAGTACGTGCCTTTATATTGCTTATGGAAGAGTATATAGATATCACAACAGATATGGCACCATATGTCTATCGCAGCATATTTGTTCCACTATCGGCTCATATTGGATCTCGATTCGGCATATACGGCATACTAGTTCCTTCTCTAAGAGAAAGCAACCTACAGGATAGGCTTAACCTTGTAAAAGATACCGACATACTGGGAGCAATGACAACCCTTTTAAAGGATAGTGCGGAAGAAGTAGCCAAAAATTTACCAGATATATGGAACTTACCAGACACATTCGAAAGTGTCAAATCTGATGTGGAAGATGTATCCTCTCGTATTTTCAAAGAGAGACAAGTTATGTGGATAGAGGGAAACACGTTTGAAACAATGAACCTCCTATCGCTGGCAACTCATTATGAAGATATCATGCTATCACTACTGAGACAAAAGGGAGACATTCTTCTCTATATGGAGCGGCATTTAGGTTATCTTTCAACTTATAAACGACTTGTAGCAGAAACAATGCTCTCCTATAGTTTTACACCGGCATTTGCCATGGAACTAACATATCTACCTCACAAAGTCGTTGAGGCTGTTGCTCCTATGATTGAAGATGTGTTGAAAAATGAGAATGCTAAAAAACTGTATACCGAAAAAGATCCTTTACTGTCATATCCTTATGGCATAGCCAAAGATATTTTGAATAGTTAGACAATATATTTGCCATCAATGACAATATTTTGTTACAATATCAACAAGGAGGTGTATAAAGTGAGGGGAAACATGCGAGGAATGACAATGTTGATACTAAGTTTCTTATGGCTCATAGTGTTGGCCATGCTACCTATAGGTGGGTTGTGGAAGTTTATACTCATCCTTCTTACATGGCCGTTGTTACTACCAGCTGTTGTAACACTGGCCGGTATAGGGGCAGCCCTACTACCTATACTTGGAGTAGCCCTTGTGGGAGCCATCATTGTGGGTGTGTTATTCTTGATAGCAGCTCCAGTAGCCCTAATCATCATAATAGGACTTATCCCTCTGCTTATCATCGGTTGGATGATGGACGGTGGATGTGGCAATTGCTACTAACTATAAAGGTTTTATATACCGAACATATATGGGGGTATCCGCAGTATACACAGAAAACTGAGATACCCCCTTTATAATTTCACCATCTACTTGAAACACTTTAGGTTCTTCAAGTTTTATATCAATCCTATTGGCATGACCATAAGATACCTTTTCGTAATGTAAAATTTCACCATTGAACAGAATTGGTATCTGATGAAGAAGTTCAAAGGGAGAGATATAACGGGCCACCAACCATGCTATAGACTTCTTCTTCACATCGGCATGAGGTAGAAGATAAAAACCTCCTCCAACATAGGCACCTCTGCCAAATGACATGAGAGATAAAGAGTGTGGAATATCAATGCTGGCATCTACAACACTAGTTGTTGAAGCACCTAATATCATTGTCTTAATAAGTCCATAGGCATATGCGGGAATACCACGAAGATATTTGCCCTTGACATCAGAGGCGTAATATGCTGTATAGGCATCAAGCCCTGTACCAAGAGCATTGAGAAAGTATCTCTCTCCTTCTTCATATCTGAACACACCAGGATAGAACTCTACAAATTCGGCATAGGGTAAACTCTTCACAAAGTCGTTACCTGAGCCTGATGGAAAAACAGTGATATATATAGGATCTCTAACACGACATTGGTAAATAGCATTGATAACCTCATTAAGTGTTCCATCACCACCGAAAACATAAAACTTTCTGTAAGAGCAAAGTTTGCTGAACTCATTTAGAAGATATCCTTTACTGGTAGAAACAACAACATCACACTGTAGCCCAAGGAGTTTCCGAAAATGAAGAAATGCCCGCTTTGCCCTACCTCCTCCAGAGACAGGATTAACAACAAACACACCCTCCGACATGTTTTTATGATAGCAAAGGACAAATATATTACATCCATGAGTTTCCCGCATGTGTTTCATATTTCCTAAATATTTTTTCATAACAATCAATATGTTTATATACCTTTATAATGGTATTGAAGGGAGGGGTAGATATGGGACACCATCACCACCATCATCACATTGATGAAAACACATCGACATTACCAATAGCACTAACAGTGCTAACCAATTTGGGCATAACCATAGCAGAACTGATAGGAGGCTATTTGTCAGGCTCTGTAGCACTCACAGCCGATGCATTTCACAATCTCGGCGATAGTATTACATCTCTCCTTGTATGGATAGCCAAATCCGTAGAGAAAAAGGGCCCTGACAGAAGACATACCTTTGGATTTAAAAGGGCTGAGGTCATAGCATCGTTTGTTGTTTCACTACTTCTGTTTGCTGCAGGCCTACTAATATTAAGAGAAATTATAGAACGCACACTACAAGGTGGCTTTGAAATAGACCCAAGAATACTTTTACCTGTTGCCATTATAGGGCTACTGGGAAACGTTATAGGCATTGCCCTGTTATGGAAACAGGCTAAACATAGCATGAGTATCAAAGGTGCTCTAATACACCTTATATCTGATGCACTATCATCCGTACTTGTGGTAGTAGAAGGAATACTCCTATATATAGGTTTTGAAAATCTATGGTATCTCGACCTCATTATCGGTGCATTCATCGTATACTTTCTCTTCAGTCATGCCTACGAAATACTAAAAGAGAGCATGCATATTCTCATGGAGGGAGTACCAGAAGATGCTGACATAGACCTTATAGAAAAAACCATCAATGAGTTCAACCCCAATATCAAAGACATACATGATATTAGAGTATATACACTCACGGGCAAGGAGGCATTTGTAGAAGTGCATGCCGTTGTACCTGAAGATATGACGGTAAAAGAAGTAGACATGCTACGGGACAAGCTCAGACATACTCTACATGAGGCATGGAACAAAGACATACATCTTACACTGCAGGTAGAAGCTGAGAACTGCCATTGTCGGGAACATGAGCACCATCACCATGAACATGGAATCCATAAGGCCATGAGCTAAAATATCACTAAGGGGTGATAAATATGGAATTCAAAATTGATGACAGACCTATGTCTAGTGTACTAAAAGTAAAACTCAGTAGCGGTGAATCGGTAAATGCCCAACCCGGTGCCATGATGCTCATGATGGGTAACATCAAGGTAGATACCTCTATGCAAGGGGGATTTCTCAAAGGTCTTATGCGTAAGGCCATGGGTGGAGAAACACTATTTATCAACAAATATACGGCCCAGAGTGACGCCATTATATGGCTTGTTCCGTCATTCCTCGGTGATATCGAATATATACCCATAGGCAACGATTTCTACCTTATGGACGGTGCCTACCTAGCCCATCATGGTGATATTGACTTATCTGTAGCATGGCGTGGAGGTAGAGGCTTTATAGCCGGTGGCGGCATGGTATGGCTCAAGGTATCAGGCAATGGCGGAGTATGGATTAATGGCTTTGGAGGACTAAAAGTATTAGAACTCAAAGCTGGACAGAAAGTTGTTGTAGATAACTACCATATAGCCGGTGTAGAGAACACTGTATCTTGGAAAGTACGCAGCTTTGGTAAAGGTTTCAAAAATTTCCTCTTCGGTGGAGAGTTCTTCGTTATGGAACTCACAGGACCCGGTAAAGTATACCTACAAAGTAGAACTTTGCCATCATTTGCCAACCTCATAGCCCGTATGATACCCGGCGGAGACTAAGGAGACTAAAAAGCCTTATACAGTAATCATAGAGAGGGAAGCCTGTAGGCTTCCCTTTTTCTATAGTGATACAATAATATGATGTATCCACAAAAGGGGAGGGGATAGTATGAGAAACTTTGTATTCCACAATCCTACAAAGTATGTTTTCGGTAAAGATACCGTGAAAAAGATTGGTGAGGAAATTGCATCTTTCGACTCTAAAAAGGTGCTACTTGTCGCAGGCGGTGGCAGTATTAAGAAAAATGGAGTCTATGATACCGTGGTAGACAGCCTGAAAAAGCATGGTATTCAGTGGGTTGAGCTGTGGGGTGTTAGACCTAATCCTGTCCTGTCTAAGGTTAGAGAAGGCATAGAAATCGCAAAGAAAGAAAATGTCGATGGCGTCCTTGCCGTTGGTGGAGGTAGTGTTATTGATACGGCAAAGACCATAGCTCATGGACTGTTTATAGATAATGTTTGGGATATGTTTGTAGATAGCTCTAAAGTACCAGATAGCGCATTACCTATATATGTGGTGCTCACTATATCGGCCACAGGCTCTGAAATGAATGGAGGTGCCGTTATTACCAATGAAGAAACAGGGCAAAAATGGGCATTTAGCTCTCCCCTGTCATATCCCAAAGTATCCATAGTAGATCCAACGGTGCAGTTTTCACTTCCTAAAAAGCAAACGGCAAACGGTGGCAGTGATGCCTTGTCTCACATACTGGAGGCATATATCACCGGTAAATCCACAGATACCACCGTATACTACGATGAGGGACTCATGAGAAGCATTATAGACAACATAGACACACTCATGGTAGATCCAAGAAACTATGAGGCAAGGGCATCATTTGCATGGGCAGCTACATTGGCACTAAATGGCATATCGTCCAAAGGACTCGCTGGAGATTGGCTTTCACACGCTATAGAACATGCCATATCAGCCATATATCCCGATGTGGCACACGGTAGCGGGCTGGCAGTCGTGCATCCGGCAGTGCTTATGTATAGAAGAAAACACAATCCAGAGATACTAAAGAGATGGGCACAGCAGGTATGGGGAGAAAATACCATAGAAGGTGGTATAGAAAGGCTAAGGGCGAAATACAAGGAGTGGGGACTTCCCATATCCCTAAAGGAGTTAGGTGTCAAACCCAGTGACTGGCAATCTATCATAGATAAAACTGTAGAGCTGGGCTGGGGGGACCTGTGGGAACCTATCACACCACAGGTGGTAGAAGAAATACTGAGATATGCAGACATATAGGGGGTGAGACCATGAGAAACTTTGTATTCCACAATCCTACAAAGTATGTTTTCGGTAAAGATACCGTGAAAAAGATTGGTGAGGAAATTGCATCTTTCGGCTCTAAAAAGGTGCTACTTGTCGCAGGCGGTGGCAGTATTAAGAAAAATGGAGTCTATGATACTGTCGTAGACAGCCTGAAAAAGCATGATATTCAGTGGGTTGAGCTGTGGGGTGTTAGACCTAATCCTGTCCTGTCTAAGGTTAGAGAAGGCATAGAAATTGCAAAGAAAGAAAATGTCGATGGCGTCCTTGCCGTTGGTGGAGGTAGTGTTATTGATACGGCAAAGGCTATTGCCAACGGTGTATTTGTAGATGATGTCTGGAAACTATATCTGAGGAAAAACCCTCTGAAACCCACAAAGGCATTACCCATATATGTTGTTCTTACACTCTCGGCCACAGGATCCGAGATGAATGGCACATCGGTTATTACCAATGAAGAACAAAAGGTCAAATGGTCTTATCGTAGTATAACCAACTATCCTAAGGTGTCTATTGTTGACCCAACTGTACAGTTTTCTTTGCCACAGAGGCAAACAGCCAACGGTGGAAGCGATAGCCTGAGTCATATTATAGAGTCTTATATTACCGGTAAACCAACAGATACCACTGTTTACTTTGATGAGGGGCTTATGAGAAGCATAATAGACAACATTGATAGGCTCATGATAGACCCCAAAGACTATGAGGCAAGGGCATCATTTGCATGGGCAGCCACACTGGCATTTAACGGATTATCACTAACAGGACTGGGAGGAGACTGGGCAGCTCA
>JAADFF010000035.1 GCA_013153035.1 Dictyoglomota bacterium
TCAGCAAGTCAAAGTCTCCGGGCTTGA
The DNA here is from genome assembly GCA_013153035.1 of Dictyoglomota bacterium. Classification (GTDB taxonomy): domain Bacteria; phylum Coprothermobacterota; class Coprothermobacteria; order Coprothermobacterales; family JAADFF01; genus JAADFF01. Next base: position 28 of record JAADFF010000035.1, read on the forward strand.
ATACCGCATTCGTCGGATAGGTGTATGTGCCTGGCCCATAGTCGTCTCCTTCTGGATCAGATATAGACATGTTAAGAACAGGTCCTTCAGATGTAGATCCCGTTTTACTCTTGTATATAGGATCTACAGCATCTTCTCCCTCACCTTGCAGTGTCACCTGATACTTACCGGTAATGAGACCTTTATCCTGCTTATAGACAGTTACCGTGTATGTATGACCACCGCGAGGATAGAATGTCTTATCAGTTACCAGTGTATATGTCTGACCTATGGTATTGTCGGTAACCTTGACAATAGGCGTGTCATCTGGTGTGACAGCAATCTTACCATCTGCAAATGATACATTGTATGAAACATCATTATAAGATGGTGCATAGTCCATGGTGTATACACGAACCTCATAAGGCTTCATTGTGCCAAGGGATATCTTGCCATTTTCTACTGTCATGTCACCTGATCCAATAGTTGGAGCATATGTGCCATCTTTTACATAGCCTAAGGCATCAGCAACAACATCTGCTCTCTCTTCACCATCTGGATTGATAAACACAAACACCTCTTTGCCATCGCCTATTCTTGCAAAGGCAAGAATACGGTCATTATTTGCGCTAAAGTGCACCATCTTACCCTCTTTGACGGCATCATACTGATGTCTAAGCGCATTCAGAGAGCTATACCATGCGATAAGATCTTTATCCTCATGTCCCCATGGATAAGGCACTCTCATAAATGGATCATTGGCAAGAGGCCTATCATCCTTACAACCTTTCTCACCGGCGTTGGTAGCTCCTGCCTCATCACCATAAAAGATCGTCGGAGCTCCCTTAAACATAATCTGAAGCGCAGACAGTGCTTTAAGTGCGTTTTTATCTTTAAGGAAGTACAGAGGTCTTGCCATATCATGGCTATCAACAAGATTCCACAGTGCATCATGTACTGCAGATGGATAATCATTATAAATGGCATCTATCTTCTGCCAAAACTCTGTAGAAGACATATTCTTATTAAGGAAAAAGCCCTGTGCCGATGGCTTTGTACCCTCATGGTCGTTGTCCCAGTCCACAACAGTGGCTGCGGCAAAACGGTAATTCATAACCGTATCCATCTGATCGCCAAGAAGCATGGGAATAACCTCTTTAGGCTTGTTCCACACCTCTGCAACCAAAACGGCATCAGGATTAATAGCTTTTATAGCCTCTCTATACTCCTTCAAGAAACCTGTGGGTATAATCATAGCCACATCAACACGCCATCCCATTGCTCCAGCACCGTTCCAGAACTTTACAACAGAATTATCATCTGTAAGGAAGAATTTCTGGAAACCTTTATCAAGCACATTGATTGTGGGCATCCAGCCAAGCCCTGCCCATCCCTGATACTTATCGGGCCACTCTATAAACTTATACCAACTGTAGTATGGAGAATCCTGAGATTCATGGGCACCAACAGTAGAAAACTCACCCTGAGAATCAAAGTAAAGAGACCTGTCAGAAGAATGATCTGGTGTCACATCAAGGATAATCTTCATACCCCTCTTCTTGGCTTCTGAAACTAAAGTCTTGAATGTATCCAAATCACCAAGTATAGGATCTACAGCATGATAGGATGTTGGGTCGTATCTATGGGTAGATGGTGCAGGGAAGATAGGGTTAATATAAAGCACATCTACACCAAGAGACTTCAGATAATCAAGACTCTCTATAATACCCTTAAGGTCACCACCATAATATCTTGTTGTATCCACATAGCGACACTGTCCCCCAATAGTATCCCAAGCCATAACAGGGGCATCCCAAGGTACCGTATACTTAGGCACGCCCAAGAAGTCACTCGGCTCCTTTTCATCAACATTCAAATAATAGTCGTGGAAAGTAAATGTTTTACCCTCAGCAGGATCGTTAGATGTATCGCCATTTCTAAATCTATCTGGGAATATCTGATACACAACAGCTCCCTTAATCCACTGTGGAACAGAAAAATCAGGTTTATAAACAGTAACCCTGTAATCACCTTTAAACATGCGTTTGAAAGTGCCATCGTATCCGTAGAAGTAATATTCATAAAGACCTACATCAGCAAATGGTATCTGTAGTGTCCACACATCAAGAAGGCCATCATCTGTTTGCCCAACTTTATTAAGCGTATAGGTTTTTTCTTCTTTCTCAGATGGAGAAGCTGGAGCGTCTTCAGCTTTCCAGCCATACTTCACCATCTTCATCTGAAGTGTGGCAATCTCTCGTCTTGTTGTATATACATAAAAAGTTACCTTTGTGCCAGGCACAATTGCCCCAGCAGGATCCCTTTTGACGATAAATGTCGTATCTCTTGGAATATTCTTATCAGGACCGGCAGGCAAGAGTTTATACTGCCAATTTCCCTCATCTACCTTACGATAAACAACAAGGAGTTTCTTGCCATCTGCCGTAATGTCTTTTTCTTCAGAAACACCACCGGCAGATATCTTTACATGCACAGAACCTTCTACCTCTGCCCATGCAGAATAGTACACACCTCTTTGATACACTGGATATGCTTTATCACCAACAACCAGTGCATCAGAGGCAGCAAATGTTAGTGGGGGTAAAATCAACGCACTAAAAATCAGTGCCAGAGATACCACCCATACGGTAAATTTCCTCATAAAGGGGTACACCTCCTTTTATCCTTTAACGGATCCCTTCAGAAGACCCGAAAGTAAATACTTCTGGAATGCAAGAAACACTACCGTTACAGGAACTGCTACAAGCACAGAGGCCGCTGCAAACTTCGTAATGTTAAGTCCGTAAGACCCTACATACAGAAGGTTATACATCCACAGTGGCAATGTAGCCAGCGTGTTACTGGATATAAGAATAAGAGCCATAACATATTCAAGCCATGCCCCCATAAACGCAAACAGTCCTGTAACGGCAAGACCCGGTAATGACAGGGGAACAATGATTTTCCAGTAAATGGTCCATGGACTGGCACCATCTACCATAGCGGCCTCATCAAGTTCCCTAGGAATAGCATCCATGAAAGCCCTAAGATTCCAGACAGCAAATGGCAGGTTAAAACCTGTATAAGCTATAACAAGAGCCCAATGAACCTTAGGCATACCAAGGAAAGGCTTGGCTGATGTCAGTCCTAATTTTACAAATACCACATACAGGGCTATCATGCCCACCATAGCGGGAAACATCTGAGAGACCATGTAGTAGAAGTAAAAGAGAAATTTACCGGGAAAGGTATATCGCGAAAAGCCATATGCTGTCATAGACGCCACAAAAAGCGTAATAATAACCGTTAGTGTGGCTATTTTCACAGATGTCCAAAAAGCCCTCATAAATGTACTGGGTTTTCGGGTAATGACTTTAACAACCTTTCTTGTTGTTGTTACCGTTCCATCTGACAGGGTTATAGTAACTGTCTTTTTTATCTCACGAGGTCTCTTCAAAGGTTTGCCAAATATAATCTCATCATAGTTTTTCAGCGTAAGATTCTTCAGTGAAGGAACCACTACATCATTGGTGGGCTGAAAAGACATCAGCACTACCCATGAAACAGGCAGCAGTATAGCTAAGACGAAGAGTAGTAAAACAAGTCTAGTAATAAGTCTTTTCATAAAGCTTGTCTTTTCCATAGCTATCACTCCTCTGCCCATTTCTGAAGCTTCATATTAATAAGGGATAGTGCCAGAAGCACAAAGAATACAACATATCCCAAAGCTGCTGCGATATTCCATGCATGTTGGTTGTAGAAGTAGTTGTACATGTATGTGATAAGCAAGTTGGTAGCACCATAACTGTATACTTTACCTCCAACAGTTACACTTACAACAGGTCCTCCCTTGTTAAAGAGCCATATGACATCAAACTTATTAAAAGTCCATATGATACCTAATAAAATAGAAGGCATCATAACCCTAAGCACAAGGGGAACGGTAATATACCTTATCTTTTGCCATGGAGTAGCACCATCAACGGAGGCAGCCTCATAAAGTTCTGCAGGTATAGACTGCAAGGCTCCCAGGGCAATAATCATCATAAAAGGTACGCCAAGCCATATATTAATAATAAGAACGGCAATACGAGCCCAGAAGGGACTAGTCATCCACGGGATAGGATGAATACCAATGTAGGTAAGTATGGCATTAATGAAGCCATTTTCATAAAACATAGCTCTCCATACCAAGATAGTAACAAATGCGGGAATAGCCCACGGCAAAATGAGAATAAACCGCCATATGGTTTTTTCTACCGTCGACATCCATTTGTTATTAAGCATAATAGCGAGAGTAATACCCAATGAAACATGGAAAAAGACATTGATAAAAGTCCACACGATATTCCACTGAAGAGTTTTAAAGAGAATAACTCCGTCGTTCTTTATAATCCAACGAAAATTGTCAAAACCAACAAACCTTATCACCTTAAAACCTTCTCTAACGAAATCACCTATTACCTGTTTTTCAAGATTGGTAAAAGCTATGACAAGAGAAAAGACCAGCGGAAGAAAACTCAAAAAGAATATAAGAAGCATTCCTGGTGACACGAAAAAGTACGCTGTTTTATAATCTTTTTTCGCCATCACTATTCCCCCTCAAAAATAAAGGGGTGGCACATGCCACCCCTCTTAAGCCTTACTTATTAATCTTTGCCATAATCTTCTCATAGGCAGATTCAAGAGCTTGCTTAGGTGTCTGCTGTCCCGTATACACCAGTTGAAGTGCACTATCCATCTCACCCCATACAGAACCCATCTCCGGAATATTGGGCATTGGTATACCGAGCGCTGCTTGTGCAGAGAAACCTTTGATAACCTCATCATTTCTAATATCAGATTTCATATAAAGATCAACCAGAGCGGGAATATGTCCTACCTCTTTGGCAAGGCGGTATGGAGCATTATAGCCATCTTCATCTGTCACAAGACCTGTAAAGAATTTCATAAACTCAAGAGCGGCCTCTTTGTTCTGACTCTCTGAAGACATATAAATATTCTTTACACCTACAAACGGCTTTCCACCGGGAATCAGCTCAATAGAAGCAGACGGCACCTTCTTCTTGATATCACCCCATGCCCATGGTCCATTGATAATCATAGCAGCCTTACCCTTGGTAAAGCTATCCATCATCATACTATAATCTGGTGGATCCTGCGGTAATACTCCATTTTTCTTCAGCTGTAGTAAATAATTCATAGCCTGAATAGCTCCTTCATTTTTAATAGGATCAACAGTTAGCTTTCCATTTTTATACGCAAATATACCGCCACCAAATCCGAAGTGGAAAGGAGCATAGAAGTAGAATGTTGTTACAGGAAATACCAGTGGTTGCACCCCATCCTTGACAAGAGACTTAGCATTCAGCAGTTCCTCTCTTGTTGTAGGCACCTTGTTTATAAGGTCTTTATTAACGATAAGTGCTACAGATTCGAAAGATTCAGGAAGAGCCCAAAGATGCCCTTTATATGTATCTGCCTGCAAAGTAACAGGAACAAAATAAGCCCTGAGCTTCAAAGGATCTATATACTTATCAATAGGCTCAATAACCTTGTAGTAATCGGCCAGTTCACCAACCCAGTCATGAGGTCCAATAAATAGATCTGGACCTTGCCCCTGAGGAATAGCCATAGTCAGTTTATTCTTTAAATCATTGAATGGAACAGACACCTGATCAACAGTAACATATGGATACATCTCTTGGAACCTATCTATAATCTCGTCAAGAATTTCAGCTTCGGTAGAATCAGTACCCCATCCATGCCATATAACAATTTCACCTGATACATCTGTATTAGCCTTTATAGACAAGTCAAAATTTGCGATGATAACACGATAAGCCTGAGGATCCCATCTGACAGCAAATCCCAATGCCTCCGATACAAACCTTACAGGCACAAGTGTTCTATTAGCCTTCTTATCGACATATGGTTTAACATCCATCTTTTTGTCTTTACCATTAATACGAATAGTATTTTTTCCTTTGCTCTTGGCAGTAACAGGCCATAGTTCTATTGTTTTACCGGGCATTGTAATAATGACTTTCTGCTCCTTGGCATCCCAGTCAACCTTGGCACCAAGAACTTCCGATACAAATCTCAAAGGAACAAACGTTCTATTGTTGGTAATAACTGGAGCCACATCCATCTGTGTACCAGACTTTCCATTGATAAGAACATTTTTCTTACCAATAAACAGTTCGATCATCTTTTTGTCTGCTGCATAAGTACTCGACGGTGCTGATACGAATACCAATACCGACATGACCAATGAAAGAACCAGCACCATCACAGTGAACTTCTTCATAACCCGCACACCTCCCTAAGGGATTTATTGGGGGATTAATAACCTCCCACTATTTAATATAAGTCCAGAGGTTAAAATAGGGAGACAGTAAAAGGGAGACATGCATCATTTTATGCAAAAAACACTGCATATTTACGCTTATAGAATTTAACATTTGGTGCACCTGGGGGGAGTCGAACCCCCAACCTCAGGCTCCGGAGGCCTGCGCTCTAACCTGTTGAGCTACAGGTGCACCACTCAAGAGGGATTATATCAGAAGTCTACCTTCCTCATCAAATAATACTGAAGCATGTTGCACAGCCTTTTCTATTACATAATGAAAGCCTTTTTCTCCTATAAGCTGAAGAAGTTTCCATACTCTTTGTGATGACATTCCATCCTTATAGTGATGAACAATATCTCTGATAAACTGCCTCTCCCTGCGATACCAGTTAGGATCTTCAAGGATTCTTACAATAGTGCTCTCCAACTCGTCTTGGGTATAAGCCTTAGGACCAGGTGCCCACACATCATAAGGATCAAGCAAAAATCCTCTACGTTTCATGTAAATATTAATATCAGGAGGATAAAAAACAATAGGTCTATCAAGAAGAAGGTAGTCAAAATAGACAGAAGAATAGTCGGTAATAAGTAGGGATGCAGCACCTAAAATCTCGTAAAAGTCCATATCACTACCTATAAGATGTTCATCTCTCAGCACAAAGATATGCTCATAAGATGAGAAGTCGTACATTTTAGAGACAATTTCCTCCTCAAACGGGTGAAACTTAACAACAAGTATCAGATCATTTCTTTCAAGGAAGTCTTCCAGCCTATCAAAGTCCAGTCCCCTATCAACATCACCCTCTATCTTATCTTCTCGTCCGAGTCTAAATGTTGGCATATAGAAGAGTATAGGTTTTTCTACAGGAATCTCAGGAAATATCAGTTGGAGTTTAGAGAGAGACGTATCATCAAATAGAAAATCATTCCGGGGCATTCCCGTAATAATAAAGCTTTCGGCTTCTTTATGCATACACGCGGCCATAAGAGAAGAATAGGTACGAGAATAGGAAAGCAGAATATCAACCTCGTCTGCCCACCGTGATAGAAGAAGTTTTCTATCTTCCTTCTTTTCACCATAATCCATGGCAACCATACCCTTTAGAGGAAAACCATGCCACATTTCGATGGAAACTTGTCCTTCTCTAGCACGCCATGTACCATGTGTACCGAGTAAAAAATCGGACTCATATATACGGAATATATCATCAGGACCTTCTTTAAGTAGCCAAAAATCCCACCTTCTATGTCCCCAACCGTATTTTAGAGGAAAAAAGCGTATAAAAACATCAAAAATATCACGAAACTTCGGGAGCATCCGCTTATACAAGGCCACCGTATTGGAACCACTGACATTGTGATATATCAGTGATACCTTATAAGACATAGGCATCACTCTCCGAATTCTTTCTTCAGCTCAGCTAAAATATCAAATGCCTTCTTCAGGGTCTCAAAATCTATCTCAGAAAGTACAGCCAATGCCTCATCAAGCTTCTTCAGGGGTATAGCCGATGCAGCACCAAGCACCTTCTTAATCTTAGTTGTAGATATACCTTTTGTACGAGGTAGATACACAACCTCCACACCATATTCTTTGAGATAGTCAAACTTACCCTTCCAATCTTCTCCCATGACAAGCACATCTACCCCATACTTTTTCACATCTTCTACTTTTTGGTCCCAAGAGGTTTCGGGAATAACCATGTCAACGCCTTTAATATTTTTCACAATCTCAGCACGATGTTCAAATGGAATGATGGCATGTTTACCTTTGATGGCATTAAATTCATCTGTAGATACGGCTACTATAAGAAAATCACCATATTGCTTAGCCCTCTGAAGAAGTCTTAGGTGACCAATATGAAAAAGGTCAAATGTTCCATAGGTAATAACAACCTTTTTGCCATCTTTCAATGAAACCACCTCCTACACTGGATTTGGGGCTACAAGTTAATAATACCAGATTATAAATACAAATAAAAAAGAGGGACCCAATGAGCCCCTCAACTTATCACCACGAATAATATTAAACGTATTCTACTCTTCCTCTTCTTCTCCCAAATCAGTATCAGATATCTTCTTAGGTCTCAGCAGTGGGAAAAGAATAACATCTCTGATAGAATCTTTGCCTGTTAGGAACATAACAAGTCTATCAATACCTATACCCAACCCACCTGTAGGTGGTAGTCCATACTCAAGTGCAATGATATAGTCTTCATCAATCTCTGCCATAGCCTCATCGTCACCCTGTCTGCGTGCCTCCACCTGTTTCTTAAACCTTTCAAGCTGATCCCTTGGATCCTGCAGCTCAGAAAAGGCATTGGCAAGCTCAACTCCAGCAACAAAGAGTTCAAAACGCTCAACAAAGTTAGGATCATCTTTTTTCTTCTTAGCAAGAGGACTTATCTCAAGGGGATAATCTATGATAAACGTCGGATTAACTATCTTTGGTTGCACAACAGAGTCGAATATTTCCTGAACATAGTTAATCCAGACAGGTGGTTTCTTCATCTCAAGACCAAGGTCTTCAAAAACCTTCTTTGCCTTCTCCTCTGTATCAATCATATCCCATGTAATTTTGCCATCGGTAAAGTGGGCAAAAGCCTCCTTATATGGTATCCGGGGAAATGGTTTCTTCACATATACCTCTTTGCCAAGCCAGTTTATGGGCTGTGGAATATCGAGGGTTTCCACAAGATACACAAATAGATCCTCCACCAAGTTCATAATATCTGTATAATCGGCATATGCCTGATAAAGTTCCATCATAGAAAACTCTGGATTGTGCATAGAATCAATACCCTCGTTGCGGAAGTTTTTACCCATCTCGAATACCTTGGGAAAACCTCCAACAATAAGCCTCTTGAGGTATAGCTCTGGAGCAATCCTCAGATACAGATCAATATCAAGGGCATTGTGATGGGTAATAAATGGTCTTGCCGATGCACCACCATAAATGGGCTGAAGCACAGGTGTTTCAACCTCAATGAATCCTCTATCATAAAGGAACTTGCGAATAGCCGTAATAATCTTAGAGCGAAGCATAAAAGTTTTCATAGAATCTGGATTCATAATCAGGTCAAGATACCTGTGGCGACTACGCAGCTCAACATCTCTCAGACCATGCCACTTTTCTGGTAGAGGACGAAGGCTCTTTGTCATCCATTTCCACTCTTTAACAGCAATAGTGAGCTCTCCCCTCTGTGTATGGAACAGCTCACCTTTCACCCAAATGGTATCACCAATATCAGCATACTTTCTAAACAGATTATAAGATTCGCTACCAAGCACAGGCTTCTCAAGTGCTATCTGTATACGGCCAGACCAATCTCTAATATCACCAAAAGTCAGCTTTCCATGGGCGCGCTTGGCGTGAAGTCTACCTACAGCTTCAACCTCTGTGCCATCCTCCAGCTCCCTTATCTCGGCGATAGGCACAACCTTATCAAGCCTGTGACCAAAAACATCTATTCCTCTATCTCTTTCAAGTCTTTCAAGCTTTTCATATCTGACATCTCTTTCCTTCACATCTCTCACCCTCTACCCAAGAGATATTTCCATAATCTCATACCTCATGAGTTTACCTGAAGGAGACACAAACTCAACAATATCACCCACAGATTTACCTAGAATAGCCTTACCCAATGAGCTATCTGTAGAAATTTTACCAGAATATATATCTACCTCTTCGTGATTGCCAACAAGAGTGTATTTCTTTACCTTACCCCTGTTAAGATCCTTTAATGTAACCGTAACACCTACAACGACCTTATCAAGGTCAAGGCTGCTTGTATCTATAATTTCTGCATTGTCAAGTAAATTCTCAAGAGTACGAATACGATCCTCCACATGTGCCATTTCCTCTTTAGCTGCATGATATTCGGAATTTTCACTAAGGTCGCCCATACTCCTTGCCTCTGCAATACGCTCTGCAACTTCCTTTTTCTTGACCTCTTTAAGATATTTCAGTTCCTCCACCAGTTTTTTGTAACCTTCTTCGGTTAGAAGAACCTTGTCGTTAACCATAACTGTTCACCCTCCTTGAGATAATTTCTCTCATATGTTTTATCTTTTCCTCACTTACCGGCAAATCAAACGAACGCATCCATATAAGCTCAAACCCATGCTTTTTTGCCCACTGACCTGTCTGAAGAACCTGTTCCTCCTTAAGCTCCTTTGTCAGAGAAAAGTCACCTGACCAGCCCTCTAGGGCTAACATCATTGTTTCTGCCATACATGCAAAGGCTGTACCGGGTGGAAAGCCAAAATCAAAGTTAAATTCCACATCTCCCGGTATTTTAACTACACCACCATCAATAACAAGGACATCGTCCCTGTCTTTCACAGCCTCTGCCACATCTCTTGGACGGGACACATCCACTATAACCGCACCACTTTTCACATCATCAGCCCCTATTATAGCATCTACAGCCGATGATACTGTCACCGCCATATCCGCTTGTCGCATTATACCCTTTACATCGTCAGATGACAAGACCTCTGCGTTTGTTAGTGGCCTAAGCTCTGACGCCACCTTCTCTGCCTTTTCTTTATTTCTACCAACAATAACCATCTTTCCATTCACTTTGGGAGCAAGTAGTTTAGCAACAATTCTGCCTATAGAACCTGTTCCTCCTACAACAGCCAGTGTAAGATTGGGATCTTCCGGATTAAGGCCAATCTCCCTTGCCCCCATAAGAAGGGCCTCATGGGCCGTATAAGCCGTGTAGGAGTTACCTGTAGTTACTCCTATACCAT